>JAHFFL010000075.1:2819-5963 GCA_023247955.1 Candidatus Omnitrophota bacterium | reverse complement strand
TCGTCTCCACTCGGTCTTGGGCCTCCCCGAGAGCGGAATGCAGATGGATTTGCCTCTTTTTCTCCGCTTCTTTCACACTTTCGCTGATCATGCTCATGATAGACGTCCCTCCCGGCGCGCGCAACTGGTTTTTATTCTAGCAGAAAATGGGCTTACGAGTCGAGGGCTAAGCGGGCGGGCACAAAAGCGGGATTACAGGCCAAGGCCTTTTGAAACTGCGCTCTGGCCTTCGTTTCCTCCCCCAAGCGCCGGTACCCCATCCCCAAATAAAATTCCGCTTCGGCCTGAATCCGCGTGGCGGGCATCGTTTGAATGACTTGCCGCAAAAGTTTCATGCCGGTTTGAGGATCGTCGCCGCCACGGTAGGCCATCATCGTCAGATACCTCCCTTTTCCGAGCAATGCTCTGGTATGACCGGGATGAAGGCGGAGTGCCTTGTCCCAGCAGGCCCTCGCGGCTTGAAAAAAATCCCCCTTTTCAAGCACCGACGGTTCGCGGCGGGACTCCTCGACCAGCGCCTCGGCATAAGCGATGAAAGAATCCGGAGAATCCTGGAAGCGTTGAATGGCCTTTTTTAAAATCGAAAGACGCAAGGCCGTGTCCCCTCCCTCTTTGGCCTCCGAAGCCATCTGCAGATAATCGCTTAAAATCTCTTTGCCGGATGTGACTTGTTCGACACGCGAAGCGTCCGCCGCCGAAATGGCCGAAGGTTTATACCGCTGCCAACCCTGCTCAGGATCTTGTGGGCTTTTGGTGAGCCCGCGCCAGACGCGCAAGGCAGCGTAGCGCGGCGTGCCCCAGACAATCGGCATTTCCCGTATCCAACCGGGAAGTTGTGCTTCGATCTCGCCGAGGGTTTGCTCTATCGGCATTCCTTTGCGGACGCGCGTGCCCACTTCCTCAAGGAAAAATTCCTCGATGCGTATTAATTTATCGATCTCGGCATCATGCGCGAGCGGGCCGTGACCCGGAAGCACATGAGCGGGTTTTAAATCCATCAGACGGCGTATCGTCTCTATCCACTGGCGGTCTCCCTGCAATCCTTCATCCCACACCGGTTGTCCGAAAATTGGAAAGCTGCCGGTCATCACAGTGTCCCCGCTCATGAGCACATTCTCCCGGGGGACATACACGGCCGTCGCGTCGTCGGTTTCCGCCTTCCCAGCGAAAAACAGGCGTAACGACAGGTCGCCCAAATCAAGCAGGCGCTCACCCTCAAACGTCGTTTCGGGAAGCAAGGGGTCTTTGCCGAGCTCAAAACCGCGGCCGGCCAAAAATTCTTTTTGCCGCGGGGCGCGCTTCACCATAAACTCGCGCGTGAGCTTGGAAGACACCCCCTCGGCGCCTTCGGCTTTGAAAATCGCGTTGCCGTTCGTGTGGTCCCAGTGGTAATGCGTGTTGATGACATAGAGAATCGGTTTGTCGGTCACCGAGCGGATAAAACGAAGAAACTCTAACGCGGAAGGGGTGTTGACCTGCGTGTCGATGACGGCCACCCCCCGTGTACCGATCACAAAAGAGGAATTTGTGATGTTTCGAAAAAGATAAACGCGCTCGGTGACCTTTTGCAGCTCGCCGTAACGCCGCGGCGCGAACGCGTGGGCGGCCGAAGGCGCGGAAGTCTGTGAAGCGGGTGGCATGGCAGCTATGGCTTAATGTTTTTTAGGAGAGAGGGTGTGCGTGGCGGTGCCGTAAAAGGCCTCGGCGGCTTCCATCAAGGTCTCAGACAAAGTCGGGTGCGGATGAACCGTGTCGGCCAGGTCTTTGGCAGTGGCGCCCATCTCGATCGCGTGCACGCCTTCGCCGATGAGCTCCCCTGCCCCGGCGCCGACGATCCCGACACCCAGGATACGCTCGGTATCCGGCTCGATAAGCAGTTTGGTCAGACCTTCCCCTTTATCCACGGCCAACGCGCGGCCGGAAGCGCCCCATGGAAAGCGGGATACTTTGACCGGGATATTTTTTTGTTTGGCTTCGGCTTCGGTAAGCCCGCACCACGCCACCTCCGGCTCGGTAAACACCACGGCCGGGATAATGATATTTTCAAAAGCGCTGTCCTCGCCGAGGATATTTTCGACGGCGACTCTCGCCTCGCGCGAGGCCTTATGCGCCAGGAGCAGGCCGCCGGCCACGTCGCCGATCGCGTAGAGATTCGGGTCCGTGGTCTGCTGTTTGCTATTCACCTTGATAAATCCTTTGTCGTCGCGCTGGACGCGCGTGTACTGCAGTCCCAAATCCGAGCAGTTGGGCACCCGTCCCACCGACACCAGCACACCGTCATAAGATTCCTCGACGTTTTTGCCGCCGAATTCCATGCTGACTTTGATCTGCTTGCCACCGGTCGCCATTTTGGAAACCTTGGTATTCAGCCGCAACTCGCGGAAATTTTTCTCGGCGAAACGCATCACGGGGCGGACCAAATCCGGGTCGGCGCCGAGAAGAATAGAATCCATCGCCTCGACCAGCACCACACGGCTGCCCAGCGCCGCGTACACCGTGCCCAACTCCATGCCGATATAACCGCCGCCGACGATCAAAAGTTCTTTGGGAATTTCCTCGAGCTCCAGCGCCTCGGTGGAAGTCATGATGCGCTTGTTTCCCAAATCAAACGCCTTGGGAAGCGCGGGTTTGGAACCCACGGCGATCACGGCCTTCTCGAAGCGGATAAACTTTTGGCCATCCTTGGTCTCCACGCGCAGCGTCTGGGAATCCTCAAAACAACCGCGGCCGTGAAGCAGCTCGACGCCCCGCTTCTGGCACAGCGTCACAATCCCCTGCGCCAGTTTTTCGAGAATCGATTCTTTCCACGCGCGCAGTTTGTCGAGGCGTATCTTCGGCGAAGAAAATTCGATGCCGCGCTGAGCCGAGACCTGCGCCTCATGAATCATCTTGGTCGCGTGAAGCAACGCCTTCGAAGGGATGCAGCCCCGGTTGAGGCACACCCCACCGGGACGTTTGTCCTGGTCCACCAGTATCACTTTTTTTCCGCGGTCGGCGGCATAAAAAGCGGCCGCATAGCCGCCAGGCCCCGCGCCGACCACCACAACTTGCGTTTGGATGGGTTCCATTAATATTTCCTCAACTTAAAATTCGAAATTCGAATATCGAAATCCGAAACCCTAAATTCAAATGCCACAAACACGG
>JAHFFL010000075.1:0-2809 GCA_023247955.1 Candidatus Omnitrophota bacterium | reverse complement strand
CGGCATAAAAAGCGGCCGCATAGCCGCCTGGGCCCGCGCCTATGACAACCACCTCAACTTGAACTGGATCCATGCGACTCCCTCTCATTAAACTTCAAGCACGAAATCCGAAATTCGAAACAAATCCAAAATCCTAAATTCAAATGCCCCAAACACGGTTTAGAATTTTTGTCATTTGAATTTTGAATTTGTTTCGTATTTCGTGCTTCGGATTTCGGATTTAAATCTTAACGTCTTTTTCCTTAAAATTTTCAAGATTCTGAACGACTTCGCGGATAAAGCGCGCGCCGTCGGCGCCGTCGAGCACGCGATGATCATAAGAAAGCGCCAGCGGGAGCATTAGGCGGCCCTTGATTTTTTCTTTACCGTTGGATTGAGTAACCATCGGCTTCAATACTCCCCGTCCGACGCCGAGAATCGCGACTTCGGGTTTATTCACAATCGGCGTGAAATGAGCTCCGCCGATGCCGCCAAGATTGGAAATCGTGAAAGACCCACCCTTGAGGTCATCTAGCGAAATTTTTCTTTGCCGCGTCTTTTCCGCGAGGTCTTCGAGTTCCTTGGCAATCTGCCATAAACTTTTTTTGTCGACCTCCTTCACGACCGGCACGAGGAGGCCGGACTCGGTGTCGACGGCCACGCCGAGATGATAATATTCTTTAAAAACGATTTCCTGCGTGTCTTCGTCCAGACTGGAATTGGCGGCCGGGTATTTTTTGAGTGCCGCGACAACGGCCTTCATCACAAACGGCGTCAGCGTCAGGCGCGCGCCTTTTTTCTCAAAAGCCGCGGCGTTTTTTTTGCGAAGCGCCATGAGCGTAGTGATGTCCGCCTCGTCAAACTGCGTGACGTGCGGGACCGTCGTCCAGGATTCAATCATCCTCTGTCCGATTTTTTGCCGAAGCGAAGAACTGGGCTTGACGGTCACTTTGCCCCATTTCGAAAAATCGATTTTTTCGGCGGGTGATTTTTTCGGCGAGGACTCCTGCAGCCGCCGCACAGTGGCCTTGAGATCGGAAAGCACTATCCTGCCGCCGGCTTCGCTGCCCTTGATCTTCGTCAGGTCAATCCCCAAATCCCTGGCAAGTTTGCGCACGGTCGGCGAAGCCGGCGGCGGAAATCCGCTCGCCGACTGATAAACATAATCGTCCGGCGCTTGCGCGGCCTTTTCGGCGGACGGCGGGACAGCCGACACGGGCTGCGGCGATGCCGCTTCGCCGCCGGATTCCTCTAGCGACAGGATCGCTTGCCCTACTGAAACCTTGTCGCCGACCTTGACGTGAATTTTTTTGACGACGCCCGAATGACTCGAGGGAATCGGCGCGACGGCCTTCTCATTTTCCAACTCGATAATCGTCTGGTCTCTGGAGACCCGGTCGCCTTCTTTCACCGCGACACTGACGACGGAGCCGCTATCGGCACCTTCTCCCAAGTGGGGGACTCGAATGTCTATCATTTAGACACACACCGGATGGGCTTTTTCCGGATCCATATTTAAATCGCCTATCGCCTTGGCCACGGTCTCCGCCGGGACTTTTCCTTTACGCGACAGCGCGTACAGCGTCGCGACTACCGTGCTCTCGGCGTCCACCTCGAAGAACCGCCGCAGGTTTTCCCGCGTGTCGCTGCGTCCGAACCCGTCCGTGCCCAGCGTCATTAAGCCGCCCGGCACCCACGGCGCGATTTGGTCCGGCACCATCTTCATGCAATCGGACACGGCCACAAACACGCCCGCTTCTTTTTCCAGCACTGTCTCCAGATAGGATTTGCGCGGCGGCCGGGTCGGATGCAGCATGTTCCAGCGCTGGACGGCCAGCGCCTCGGTACGAAGCTGTTTATAATTGGTGGCGCTCCACACATCGGCCGAGACATCAAAGCGGTCGGCTAAAATCTCCTGGGCCTTCAGCGCCTCGCGCAAGATGGCGCCGCTGCCAAAGAGTTGCGCTTTGTGCTTTTTGCCGGTCGGACCTTTTTTAAATTTATAAAGTCCTTTGAGAACCCCTTCTTCAACTCCCTCGGGCATCGAAGGCATCGTATAATTTTCGTTGTGCAACGTCAGGTAGTAAAAGATCTCTTCTTTATCGATATACATCCGGCGCATGCCCTCCCGAATAATGAGCGCCACTTCATACGCAAACGCGGGATCGTAAGTCACGAGCGTCGGGATCGTACTGGCCAAAAGATGGCTATGACCATCCTGGTGCTGTAACCCCTCGCCGTTCAAAGTCGTCCGGCCTGCCGTAGCGCCCAGTAAAAACCCTTTGGCGCGGATGTCTCCGGCAAGCCACATCAGGTCTCCGATACGCTGAAAACCAAACATCGAATAATAAATATAAAAAGGAATCATCGTCTTACCCGTCGTGGCATAACAGGTAGCAGCCGCAATAAACGACGACATCGAGCCGGCCTCGGTGATCCCCTCTTCGAGAATCTGGCCGTCTTTGGCTTCTTGATAATAAAGCAGCGTCTCTTTGTCCACCGGTTCGTAGAGCTGTCCTTTCGGCGAATAAATCCCGATTTGTCGGAACAAGGCGTCCATGCCGAACGTCCTGGCCTCATCCGGGATAATCGGCACGACACGCCGGCCTATCGATTCGTGCTTTAGGAGTTTGGTCAAAAGCCGCACAAACGCCATCGTCGTCGACACCTCGACGTCAGCGGTCCCCTTAAAAAATTCGGTGTAATAATCGGGCGGCGGCACCTGCAAGTCTTCGGCCCGCACAAGACGCGCGGGTAAGAATCCTCCCAACGTTTTCCGGCGGTCCAAGAGATAACGTACCTCCTCGCTGTCTTTTGGAGGCCGGTAAAA
>JAHFFL010000074.1 GCA_023247955.1 Candidatus Omnitrophota bacterium | reverse complement strand
CAAAAGGCCGCGTGCCCGATGACCGATGCCCCCTCGCCGGTCAACTAGCGGCAACTTAAAGAACTGCACATTCGGGTTCGCTAAGTTGATCGAGGTGCGTTTGGATAAAAGTGTTAAAGGGGTTAGCGCGGCCTGGGCGCGGGGGATTGTCCGCAAAACGCTTCGCCGGGAGAACCGAAAGAAGTCCATCAGCGTTTTATTGACGGGCAACCGGCGGATACGGCGGCTGAACAGCCGATACTTGAGCCACGACTACGCGACGGACGTGATCGCCTTTGATTACGGGGGGGCGGGAGATCTTGTGGTGTCCTGCCAGATGGCGCGTCTAACGGCGAAAAGGCTTCGCATTCCGTTCAAGCAGGAACTCGCGCGGTATCTCGTGCGCGGGACGCTTCACTTGCTCGGCTACGACGACAAACAAAAAGAGGGTTATCGGAAAATGCACGAACAACAGGAAAAAATCCTGGGGGTTTGCCCATGCTGAGAAAGTTTAGGACGCATTTCGTCTCGGGGCTTATCGTGCTGGCTCCGCTTTTTTTGACGTTTGTGGTGATGGGATATCTGATCCGGCTTGTTGACCGGCTGCTTGTAAATCCGCTGTTTCAAGTATTGCCGGTCGCCGATGTGGACGCGGGATTTAAGGTATTTCTCGCAAAACTGGCGATCGCGCTTTTTGTCGCGCTTTTTGTCGCGGGGATTGGTTTTGTCGCCGAGAAGATCATGTTCAAACAGTTCACGGCCGCCGGCGAAGGGCTGCTAAAAAATATTCCGGTGTTCAACAAGATCTACGGCTCGATACAGGAAATCGCGCAGGCGTTTTTCGGCGATAAAAGAGGGGTGTTCAAGCAGGTGGTCTTCGTCGAATATCCACGCAAAGGGGTGTACGCGATAGGGTTTGTCACGCAGGACAAAAAGTGGGAGGTGCAGCGCAGGACCGGCAAGGACCTGATCACGGTGTTTGTGCCTTCTCCGCCGAATCCGGCCACCGGTTTTTTTGTGTTTGTCGAAAAGAGCGAGATCGTCGAATCCGACCTGACCATTGAGGAAGGCATTAAGCTCGTGATCAGCGGCGGTGCCGCGGTGCCCTCGTGAGCGCCACAAAAACCCAGGCCTTTGTTTTAAGGACCCAGGATTACCGGGACACGAGCGCGCTTGCGAACTTTTACACGCGTGACCACGGCAAAATCCATGGCATCATCAAAGGGATACGCGACACGCGTTACCGCTTCGGCAGCACGCTTGAGCCGTTTTCGCTGAATGAGATTCTTTTTTACCGGCGCCGCCGCGGGGGTGGCGATCTGCATCAGGTCACGCAGGTGGACGCGCTCGATCTTTTTCCCCGTATCCGTGAAGATTTGGAACGGCTCTCCTACGCCAGCTATTTCACCGAGCTTTTAGACACGCTCGTCGAGGGCGAATCACCGTCAACCGAGGTCTTCGACCTCTTTAAGGGCTCTCTTTTTTTTCTCGCCAGCGGCGCCTCCCCAAGGCGCAGCGCCAGGATCTTCGAACTCAAGCTTCTTGATCTTCTGGGTTTTATGCCTGAAATCAAGGCCTGCGTTGGCTGCCGCGCGGAAAACCCCGACCCCGCTTATTTTCATATCGCGAGCGGCGGGATCTGTTGCAAGAATTGCGTCCCGGACTCTTCGAGCCGTATGCCAGTCAGCCGTGGGACGCTCAATTTTCTCGAGCATGTGCGCCGTTCAAACGTCCAGGCGCTTTACAATGTCAAGGTATCCCAGGAGGTGGGGGAGGAGCTTGAAAAAGTGCTTCGCCGCTTCGTAGATTTTCACTTGCCGGGTAAACTAAAAAGTGTGGTCTTTTTGGAGGAGATGGGGTTTAATTGAGGGCACCGGCATGATTTATTTCCAAGATTTAATCGCCAAACTCTCCGACTACTGGGCCAAAAAAGGGTGCGCGATACTCCAACCGTACGACATGGAGATGGGCGCCGGCACGTTTCATCCGGCCACTTTTTTCGGCGCCCTCGGTCCCGATCCCTCGCAGGTGGCCTACGTGCAACCCACGCGCCGGCCCACCGACGGCCGTTACGGGGAAAATCCTTTGAGGACTCAGCATTATTACCAGTATCAGGTTATCTTGAAACCTTCGCCGTCCGACGCGCAGGACCTGTATCTCGACAGTTTGAGGGCGGTGGGTCTGAAGCTTGAGGAGCACGATCTGCGCTTTGTGCAGGACGACTGGGAGTCGCCGACGCTCGGCGCCTCGGGCCTTGGTTGGGAAGTGTGGCTGGACAGTCTTGAGATCACGCAGTTTACCTATTTCCAGCAGATGGCGGGATTCGTTTTAAACCCGATCACCTGCGAGATCACTTACGGGCTCGAACGCATCTGCATGTTTTTGCAGAAAAAACACGATCTCTTTGAGCTCCAGTGGTCTAAGGGAGTGCATTACGGCGAATTGCGAAAGGACTATGAAGTCGAGTATTGCCGGTACAATTTTGAAACGAGTGACACCGCGATGCTGCTTCGGCTTTTTGAAACGTACGAGGCAGAAGCCAAACGCCTGCTGGGCGATGGGTCTGACCCCAGGGTTCTGGTGCTGCCCGCTTACGAGCTTACGCTCAAGACCTCGCACGTATTCAACATGCTGGACGCGCGCGGTGCGGTCAGCGTCAACGAACGTCCCGGCTATATCGCCCGGGTGCGTGGTCTTGCCAAGCGCTGCGCTCAGGCCTATCAATCCAAAAGTGCCCAACAAGTGGTAATCGCCGAAGGCCATGAAAAGCCCCGCTGATCTCTTGTTTGAGATTGGTACCGAGGAGCTGCCGGCCACGAACCTCGCCGATATTTACCGGGCCTCCGAAAATATTTTGGAAGAAAAAGTGAAAAAGGTTTTTGAAGGCCAAAGGATCCCGTTCAAGAACTGCCGTGTGTGGGCAACGCCGCGGCGGCTGATCTTTTGGATCGAGGGAGTCGCGGGTTCGCAAAGCCCGAAGGAAAATCAGTTGAGACTGCTCCTGAAGCAGGAGGCCACCGGCGCCGACGGAAAGCCGACCGAGAAATTTCTTACGATTTTGAAGCACCGCAACGTCTCGCTCGCGGAAACCGTTACCGGCGATTTGAACGGCAAGGAGTATATCTTCATCAAAAAGGCCGAGCCCGTCTCGAAGACTGCCGCGCTTTTGCCCGAAATCCTCTTGTCGTTGACCCGGTCCCTGCCGTTTCCCAAAAATATGAAATGGGACGATTCGGGGCTCATTTTCCCGCGGCCGATACGCCACGCGCTTTGTTTTTTCGGCGACAAGCCGGTGCTATTCAAGCTCGGCAACGTGCGCGTGAAAAACGAGACCGTTATTTTTTCCAAGGGCCGGCGGACGCGGTACCCCGTCAAGGACATCCCCGCCTATTTCGGCGTCCTTAAAAAACACGGCATTGTGCCTGATCCCACGCTGCGAAGGACCATGATTCAAGAAGCGCTTGCGCGGCTGGCCGCGGCGTCCCAATCGAAGGTTTACGAGGACGCGTTTCTTTTGAACGAAGTCAATTTTCTTGTCGAGAACCCTCAGGCGCTTTCCGCCCCGTTCGCGCCGGAGTTTTTAAAACTGCCGGTTGAGGTGCTTGCGGTCAGCATGGCGAGGAAACAGCGGCTTTTTGGCGTCGTGGACAAGAACGGCCAACTGCTGCCAAGGTTTTTGGCCGTGCTCGACGGCGTCGCCAAGGACAAGGAAAGAAAAATCATTTCCGGCAACATGGAGAACATCCTGCGTGCCAAGCTCCAGGACAGTCTGTTTTTTTACCGGGAGGACGTGAAGATTCCGCTCGAGAAAAAGAGGGAAGAGCTGAGGAACCTGATCTTTTTGAAAGAAGCGGGGTCGATGTTTGAAAAATCCGAACGGTTACTCCGTTTGGCCAAAGACGCGGCCGCCGAGCTCACCCTCCCGGAGGAGCAGCGCGCCGCGCTTTTGAGGGCCGCCTTTTTGTGCAAGTCCGATCTTTTGACGCATATGGTCGGCGAGTTTCCGGAGCTCCAGGGGATCATGGGCAAGTATTACGCGCTGGAGAACGGCGAGAACCGCGTAGCGGCCGAAGCGATAGGCGAGCAGTATTTACCGAGGACTGCCGCTGACCGCTTGCCGGAAACACCGGCGGGGGGCGTGCTGTCGATTCTCGATAAATGCGATTTGATCACGGCCTCATTTGCCGCCGGCAACGAACCGACAAGCAGCATGGACCCTTTCGGTTTGCGCCGTAGCGCGACGGCGGCGCTCAAGATCATGGTCGAGAAAAAAATTCCGCTTTCGCTTGCCCGCCTGTTATTGGCAAACAAGGAGGCGCTGGGTAAATTCGTACCGCAGGCCGCCGAGTCCAAGCTCCTCCGTCAGCTGGAGCTTTTCTTCGCGGACCGCTTCAAGGCGCTGCTCGTCGACAGGGGACATCGTGAGGACGTCGTGGAGGCCGCGATGGCCGCGGATTTCCAGGCGCCTTACGAGACCTTTCTCCGCGTGGAGGCGCTGTCACGGCTTTTTTCCGAGGGGTCTTTCACGAAGGCCTGCAAGGTGGTGGAGCGCACGATGAATATCCTGAGGGGGAATTCAGGCCCCCTCCCGGACCACGTGGATCCGGCGCTTTTCGCCGAAGCGCTCGAGACCAGCGTTTTTGAGCATTACCAAAACGCCTCCTCTTCGATACGGCGGGAGACGGAAGCACGGAATTTCAAGGCGGCAACAAGCTTGTATGCGGACGCTTTTTTTGATATCTTAAATGAATTCTTCGAGAAAGTTTTTGTCAACGCCGAGGACCCGAAAGTCCGGGCAAACCGCCTCGCCTTGCTTCGATCGGTGAACCGGTTGTATACGGCGCATATCGCGGATTTATCCAGGATTCGCATGAACGGCTGAAAAACAGTCCTGCCGCCCCTCAAGGTTTTAAATAGGACGGTGAAGGGCTTTTTTTGGCCAAGGAATTTAAGAGAGGGCAAAATACCCAATGGCAGTGGTGGCTGAGAACCGGGTTAGAAAGGAAGGGTCAAAATCTTCGATGACAAAATACCTGTATTTTTTCGGGAACGGAAAGGCGGAAGGGACCAAAGACCAAAGGAGTCTTTTGGGCGGCAAGGGGGCGAATCTCGCCGAAATGACCAATCTTGGGATCCCGGTTCCTCCGGGTTTTACGATTTCCACGGTGGCTTGCAAAGAATTTTACGCGCTGAATAAACAGTGGCCCGCCGGGCTTGAGGAAGAAATTCTAGAAAACTTGAAAAAACTGGAAGAGGCCACCGGCAAAAAATTTGGCTCCAAAGAAAATCCCCTGCTGGTTTCAGTGCGCAGCGGGGCGGCCGTGTCGCTGCCCGGCATGATGGACACGATTTTGAATCTCGGCCTTTCCGAAGAGACCGTCAAAGGGCTGATCAGAAAATCAGGCAATGAAAGATTCGCCTGGGACGCGTACCGCCGCTTTATCCAGATGTTCGGCAACGTCGTGCTCGGGATGACCCACCACAGTTTTGAACACCTTCTGGCCGCGAAAAAGAAAAAACTCAAAGTTACCGAAGACACTCAGCTCACGCCGCCGGCCCTCAAAGCACTTGTCGACGAATACAAGGCCGCCGTCAAAGAGAGCACGGGGAAACCGTTTCCCGAGGATCCTACACAGCAGTTGAAGCTGGCCTGCAACGCCGTGTTTGATTCGTGGAACAACGATCGCGCGATCACGTACCGAAACTTGAGCAAGATCCCGCACGACCTGGGGACGGGCGTCAATGTGCAGTCGATGGTGTTTGGCAATACGGGCAACACCAGCGGCACCGGCGTGGCTTTCACACGCGACCCGGGCACCGGCGAAAAGAAGTTTTTCGGCGAGTACCTGATGAACGCGCAGGGCGAGGATGTCGTGGCCGGCATCCGCACGCCGAACCCAATCAGCCATCTCAAGAAAAGCATGCCGGAGGCGTACGCGCAACTCGAGGCCATTTATCAAAAGCTTGAAAAGCATTTCCGCGACATG
>JAHFFL010000073.1 GCA_023247955.1 Candidatus Omnitrophota bacterium | reverse complement strand
CGCTTCTTGCGGCGGTCTGGCATGTCGCGGGCCGTTTGTATTCCCCACGCGTGGCTTTTTTGGTTTTGCTTCACGCGTCCTCCTCGATGTCTCTTTATTTGGCTTCGGTGACGCTTACGGCGTTTAATCTGGCATTTATCTTCGGGCTTTTTTTTATGCGGGGGCTTGCCCGGGGCAAAACGCCGGCCGCGGCCTTATGGCTGGGGCTTTGTTTTTACACGCACACCTGGATGGGATTTCTCGTGCTTTTTTTCGGCGTGCTGTACGGGATAGTCGACCGACCGGCGCGAGGCCCGGCGTGGAAAGCGGCCGTGGGCGGCCTGCTTCTTGCCGCGCCGCTTCTGGGGTATCAATTGGCCGCGCTGGAATATTTTTCTTTCGTTCAGGTGAAAGAAAACCGTTTGCTTCAAATCGACATTTTCATTTATCTTTTGGCGCTCGTCGGTTTTTGGCGGATGCGCGGAAAGAAAAGAGAGTTCTTGTTTCCCGTCAGTTGGATTTTGGCGACGGGGCCGCTTTTGTGGACGCACCCGCCGCGTTTTTTTAGCGGGCATGGGCTTATCGGCTTTATTTTTTTGGCTGCGCTGGCACTGGATGGGATTTTTACCGGCCTGGCTGCCCACCCCAAGCATGGCGGGAAGGCGACTGTGCTTCCCCTTCTTTTGATCGTTTTATTTTTCTGGTTTGCCGCGCCGCTTTTCGAATGGAACAGCAAAGAAAAAACAGCCCGCTGGGTATGGGCGGACCGGACACTCGTGGCAACTCTTCGGCCGTCCGGATCTCCATTTCACGCGAAGGGATTTACGATTTATTTCGAGGACGAATACCGCCGAATCACGGAGCTTATCCGCGCCCATTCGCGCGCTGACGAACTTCTCTGGTCGGATTTTCCGCATGCGGGCGCGCTCCTGGGCATGCTGGCCGATCGGGCGACTTCTTCGGGGACGCTTGCGCAGGTCAAACCTAAAACTCGCCGCAACGCGCTCCAAGACGCGCGTATCCTCGTGTGGTTTAAAGATAAAAACGGCAAACCGCCGGCGAAGATGGACGGGGCCGTCCAAAAATATCATCTCACTCTTCTTGAAGAAACAGGAATGACCTATGTGTTTCAAAATCCTTCACCCGGCGGAGCGCTCCAGCCGGAGAAGGCGAAAATCCCCTCGGCCGCGCTCTTCATGATTCTCGCGGTTTGGGCTGTGCTTTTGGTTTACACCGATGCTATAATACTTTTCCATGGATCAGTTAAAAAAAAATAAACCGGTGTCGGCGGTTGGGCTGGATATCGGCAGCTATTCGGTCAAGTGCGTCGAGCTTACCCATACCGGCGAGACGGTACAGCTTCATCGCGCCTCTATCCTGCCGGCCAAAGACCCCGAATCTTTAAAAACTATTTTGAAGCTGATTTTTGACCCCTCGCACACAACGCCCTCGCGTGTGCGGATAGCCGTATCAGGGCCTTCGCTTTTGGTGCGCCGCATCACGCTGCCGACAATGACTGTAGGAGAGCTCAAAAGCGCCATTCGTTTTGAGGCGGAGAGCCATCTGCCATTTCCGGTCGATGACTGCGTGCTTGATTTCCAAATTTTGGGTCAGGAGCCCGACAAAAAAACCATGCACGTGATGCTTGTGGCGGTCAAACGCGACACCGTCGCGGCGCGCCTGGAGCTTCTGGCTTCCCTGAATATCCATCCTGAAATTGTCGATGCGGACATCTTTTGTCTTTTGAACGCTTTTGAGATGCTCGGTGATTCCGGAAGCGAACGTGCCTACGGCCTCCTCAATATCGGGCACCGGATGAGTTCTTTTGCGATACTCCATGACCGCGTGCCTTTTTTTGTCCGGGAGATTCCGTTTGGCGGGGCCCAAATCACGCAGGCGCTCGCCGAAATCCGACAGATTCCCGAGCCGGACGCGGACGCCCTGAAACACGAGCGCTCCGCCGAGATTTTGGACGACCTGCGGGCCGCCACTCAAAAAGGTTTTGAACCGCTCGCGGAGCAGATCGAACATTCGATCGATTATTATGAGAACGAGGTGGGCGAAGATTTGAAGCATCTTTGGATGAGCGGCGGCGCGGCGCTGTCTTATGGGGCTTCGGAGGTGTTGTCCGCCGAGCTTGAAAAAGAAGTCACGATCTGGGACAACATCAAAAAGATCGAGAGTTTCGAGAACGTGGACCAGAAATTTTTGGCGCAGCATTCGGCGGAGCTCAATGTCGCGTTCGGCATGATTCTCCGCGGAGCGGGGCAAAGAAAATGATAGAAATCAATCTCCTTCCCGAAGGGCTCAGAAAAAAAGGGTCGACCCGCCTAGGGTCTTCGGATCTGCCGATCCGGAAAATACTCACGATCGCCGTGATGGTTCTGGTCGTTTCTCAGGTGTTTCTCGCGGCCGCGGTTTTTACGGTGGGGACGCAGGCCGCGTGGAAGACCAAGCTTGTTTCCCGCTTGAAAGAGGCAGGACGGGAAACCGAGGCGCAAAAATCGGAAGCCGCGGCGACGGACGAGCACCTAAAGGAAATTCAGCGCCTGACGACGAGAAAATTTTATTGGGCGTCGCTTTTAAACGCGCTTTCGGGCTCGATGACTCAAGGGGTATGGTTAAGGAGTCTTTCCGTGATTGACGAGAGGCCGTTGGTCCGAAAGGCGCCGGTCAAAACGGAGAAAAAACCTGCCAAGCCGGCCGCGAAGAAAAAGGGCCAAGCGGAAAAGCCGGACGAGCCGCAGGAAACGCCCGCCGAACCGGAAAGAAGACGCTCGCTCAAACTCGAAGGCAGCGTGGCCGGTTCCGGCCAGGAGACGGCTTCGGTGGGAAAATTTTTGAAGGAGCTCAAGACCAACGATTTTTTTAGCGGGGTTTTTGACGACATTGAGCTTTCAGACATGAACCAGAGGAAGATCAAGGACGTCGACGTTTACGATTTTGTTTTGCTGTGCCGCTTTAAGCGGGAAAAGGCGGAGTCCTGATGGCCGGGGTCCGCGTCAAGTTCCTCGAAGATTTCTTGAGCCGAAGAGGCCCGAAAGAAAAGGTGATTGCGCTCACGGCGGCGGCGCTGCTATTTCTCTTCGCGGATTTTACGTTTTTGGCGCGGCCGATGTTTAGGACGTTGATGGAAGCAGCGCCCAAACTGTCGTCGCTCGGCAAAGAACTGGAGCGGCTGAAGGCGGACGATAAAGACAAGGACGCGATCCGCTTGCGGTGGCAGGAATCTAAAAAGCGGCTGGCCGAGGAGGAGGCACGATTTGTCTCTGCCGGTGAGGTTTCGGCGCTTCTTGAAAGTTTATCCCAGCAGGCTTTTGACTCGGGGATCAAGATTACTTCGCTTAGGCCGCTCGAGGTTTCCCAAAGTTCTTTGTCCCGGCCGCGCTACCAGCCGCTTTCCGTTCAGATGAACGCGCTTGCGGGGACGCATGAGTTCGGTTCCTTTTTGGCCGGGCTTGAAACCGCCGGGATTTTTTTCAAAGTCACTGACCTCAAGATCACGGAAAACCCGGCGGACGAAAGAAGGCATCTGGTGGAGCTCAAAATGGAAATTTACAAAAGACAGTGAAGTTGATTACTTTTTATCAACGTCAATGGCCGTTTAGTTTTTTGAGCTGTTTTTTCTTCTTTTTGTGGATTCTTCCGTTAGGTTTTGGTATGATTTCCGCGGAGTCCGGCGCGTTGGCTGCGGACTCCCAGCCGCTCTATGATGCGCGCGGCAAGCGGGATCCGTTTGTGCAGCTCGTCACGGCCACCACCCGGCATGCCGGGGGTTTTTCGGGAGCAGAAACGACCGATGACCTCGTGATCGAAGGGGTTGTGTATGATCCAAAAAGCGGCTCGGTTGTGATCGTCAACGGGGCGCTGCTGAGAGAAGGGGAAGAAGTCGGCGGTGTGAAGGTGGTTCGGATCAAACCGGAAGGGGTGGTGTTCTCGGTCCATGGCGTCGAGTCGTTTAAATCCATGCATCCGCGTGAAGAAGACCGGAAAAAGACGTGAGCGCGCTTAAGCTTAAAAGAAAACGGATTTCTTTGGCTGTGGCGCTTGCGTTGTGTTTGTTGCCGTGTTTTGTCCATGCCGCCGGCGCCGAAGAGCATCCTACGGAAAATGCCGCTGCCCCGTCGCCTTCGGGCGATGCCGGCTCTCTGAACAGCTTGCCGCTTCCCGACGCCTCAACGCCTGGTAACGTGACGATTGACTTCAAGGATGCGGACATCCAAAACGTTCTTCGCATCCTTTCGCTGAAGAGCGGCGTCAATATCGTGGCGGGCAAGGATGTGAATGGCAGCGTCACGATACGCCTGGTTGACGTTCCCTGGGAAAAGGCGCTCGACGTGGTGTTGAAGACCTACGGATATGCCTACGACCAAGATGGCAATATCATCCGGGTCACGACGATAGAGAACTTGAAGAAGGAAGAGCTCTCGACGGAGGTATTTACGCTGAATTATTCTCAGGCCTCCGAAGTGGAGAAGTCTCTCAAGGACATCTTGAGCGACAGAGGAAAGATTCGCTCGGATGCCCGGTCCAACACGCTGATTGTCACGGACATGCCCACCGTGCTTCAAAACGTACGAAAGGTCATCGAGCGCTTGGACATGATCACGCCCCAGGTCTTGATTGAGGCGAAGGTCATTGAGACAACGCTTGGCAGCGCGGACAAGCTCGGGATTAAATGGAACACGAAGGTCACGGCCTCGGGCGGTGCGCGCCCGACGAGTTTTCCATGGCCTACTTTTTCCGCGCCGTCCAAGACCCTTAGGAATTTTCTGCCCGAAGGACGCGGCTCGTTTTCCACCGCGGCGGCGGTCACTTCCAACACCACGGCCACGACGACCGTGCAGGATTTTCCGACGGCGGATTTTTCTCACCAACCCACGTTTCCCGTGGTGGATAAAAGCGAATTCACGTTTGGCACGCTGGATTTCAGCCAGTTTCAGGCGATGCTCCAGATGCTTAAGCAGAGGGATAATTCCAAGGTCCTCTCCGAGCCGCACGTGATGACATTGAATAATCAGGAAGCGAAGATCTTAGTGGGAGACGTGATCGCGATTCCCCGATTTGAGAGAAATTCGTCGACAGGCCGCATGGAAGTCACCGGCTACAACGACCGGGACGTGGGAATTCGGCTGTCGGTAAAGCCCCAAATCAATAACGCGAATGAAATTGTTGTGGATATTCACCCGGAGATTACCAGTCTTCTGGGTTATGATGATTTAACGACGGACATCAAGGCGCCTCACTTCACGACAAGGGAGGCCCAAACCCGTGTCCGCATCAAGAATGGTCAAACCATCGCTATTGGAGGATTAATTCGAGAAACGCTAGTCGACAGCAGGACGAAAGTGCCGATTCTGGGCGATATTCCGATTTTAGATAAGTTTTTCAGTTTTAAAGATAAAACGGTTCAGAAAACCGATCTTCTGTTTTTCATGACAGTGACGGTGGTTTCTGACAAAGCGGCGTCGGTGCCGGCGACCCATAAGCTTTAAGGCGCCCGCGCGCTTTTAAGTTTTTTCTTTAAAATCAGTGTAAGGTTTATCGCACGAGCTGGATTTCCGCCCAGAACGGAAAAACCGGTCCGTGTTTTTTTATGGATCAAAGCCAGCAAGTTTAAAACGAGGTTCGTATGAAAAAAGAGATACTAGTGAACGTGGAATTTCAGTCCAAAAGGGTAGCCGTCGTCGAAGACGGTCACCTGGAGGAATACTATGTGGAGCGGCCGAGCGACAAACAGCTGGTCGGGTCCATTTTTAAAGGGAAGGTGAGCTCGATTGTGCCGGGTATCGGGGCCGCTTTCATCGATTTGGGCCTTGAGAAGAACGGCTTTCTCTACGTGACCGACGTGGTCGGGCAGGGAGGGCTGGGTTTTGACACCGAAGAGGCCGTGTTTGTCGAAAACGGGGACAAACCGGCGACGCCTCCTCCACCCCAGCACCCTCACCGCAGGGACAGGCATGAGCCGACGCCCCAGATTCAGGATGTCTTGAAAAAGGACCAGGAGGTGCTGGTGCAGGTCGTCAAGGAGCCGTTTGGGACCAAGGGCGCCCGGCTGACCTGTCAGATTTCGCTGGCCGGCCGTTTTGTGGT
>JAHFFL010000072.1:2387-6074 GCA_023247955.1 Candidatus Omnitrophota bacterium | reverse complement strand
AGTCGGGGCTTGTAGTGGCCGAAGGGCATACGCTGATGGAATCTTTTATTTGGGACAAATTGTTTTGAAAATTGTCATTGCGAGGAGCATAGCGACGAAGCAATCTATGTGCACAGAGATTGCTTCGCTGCGCTCGCAATGACACTGGAAAGAGGAATGCAAAAAACAGATGTGCTGGTGATCGGCGCGGGGTTTGCGGGGCTCGCGACGGCGTATTTCCTGGCCAAAGACGGTTCGAAAAAAGTGATCGTGATCGAGCGGGAGAAAAAACTCGGAGGCCACGCTTCGGGGAGGAACGCAGGTATGATACGACAGTCGGTGTCCGACCCAGTGCTGGTCCATCTGGCTAGGGAAGGCCGACGGGTGCTGCAAAAAGCCGAACGGGAAGGCTAGGGGATAGGATTTGAGCGATGCGGTTCGCTGTTGACGGCCAAAGCACACGAAGTCAAAGAACTGGAGAGCACAAGACGCGCGCTTGGGAGACAACGCGTCACATCGGCGTGGTGGAGCGCCGGCAAAGCCGAGAGCCGAGTGCCCCTTTTGAGGAACGGTGATTTTAAGAAGGGACTCTATTGTCCTTCGGACGCGAGGGTGGATATTCAAAAGCTCCTCCGTGCATTTCTGAAAGAACTGCGGCGCCTAGGCGTGTCGATATGGTGCGGCTACGGGGTTGAAAAGATAGAAAAAAATCCGGGGGGATTTTTGCTGCACGCAGGGGGAAAAACCTTTTTCGGAAAAAAAATTGTCAACGCTGCGGGCGCGTGGGCAGGCGAGATAGCAAAAAAAGCCGGCGCAATGCCCGTTCCTCTCAAGGCGTATCGCCGCCACCTTTTCGAAGCGCAGTTTGATAAAGGGGACAGCGCCCTTTTTTTAAAAAAGGGCGCTGTCCCCTTTATCCGGTGGCCGTTTGTGTGGGACTTGAGCCACCAATTTTATTTCAGGCCTTTGGGGAATAAATTATTGCTCAGTCCCTGTGATAAGAAAATTTTTAGGAGGGCGGGTGGTGAGAAGATAGACCGCCGCATGAAGCAAGTGCTACTGGGGAAGTTAAACCGTTTTTGCGGGGGTTTCAAGTCACTCAAGATCGAGAAAGCCAAATCAGGACTCCGGACTATGGCGCCGGACGGCCGCTTTGTGATTGGGGAGGATCCCCGGGTGCCCGGTTTTTTCTGGATGGCAGGACTGGGCGGCCACGGCGTCACGACTTGTTTTTCGTCCGGCCGTCTTGCGGCGGATTTGGTGCTCGGCAAAAAGCGCGAGGAATTTCTAGTCGACGCGGTGTCGCCGAAAAGATTTTTAAAATAAACATAACGTCATTGCGAGGAGCGCAGCGACGAAGCAATCTATGTGCACAGAGATTGCTTTCCGCCGGAGGCGGACCCGCCTTTGGCGGGCGCTACTGACGCTCGCAATGACAGGATGAGTAGAAATGCTCCCTAAAGTGGACTATCACATGCACACGCCGCTCTGCGGCCACGCGGTCGGCGAGCCCGAGGAATACGCCAAACACGCGATCGCAATGGGTCTTTCTGAGATCGGTTTTTCCGATCATGCGCCACTTGTCTCGCATGAGGACACGCGCTATACAATGAACAAAAAACAATTGCCGCTTTATCACCAAATGGTCGAGCGCGTGCAGGCCAAGTACAAAAAGTCCGCGCTCACGATCAAGCTCGGCATAGAGGCCGATTTTATTCCGGGTTTTGAGGCGCAAACCGGGGAAATTCTTTCGGGATATCCTTATGATTTTGTGATCGGCTCGGTACATTTCATCGACCGGTGGGCGTTTGATGATCCTGACCCTTCGCAGAAAGTGAAGTGGAAGGACAAAGACATCGACACCGTCTACCGCGACTACTACCGCCTGCTTCGTCTCTCGGCGGAATCGGGGCTCTACGACATCATGGGGCACGTGGATCTGGTGAAAAAGTTCGGTCACCGGCCGGCCGCGGATCTGAGCGGCGAAGTGGAAGAGACCGCGCGTGTTTTCAAAAAATCAGGCGTGACCGTCGAGATCAACACCTCGGGTCTTCGCAAGCCCGTGAAGGAGATTTATCCGTCGCTGGACGTGTTGAAGATTTACCGTAAATCCGGAGTGCCGGTCACGTTTTCCTCGGATTCCCACGATCCGGGCGATGTCGGCCGTGATTATGATAAGGCCGCAGCGCTTGCGAAAGAGGCTGGCTACTCGGAATATCAGGTGTTTAAAAAGAGGAAAATTGAGAGAGTGGAGAGACTGTGATTCGGATAAACGGAATAGACCATGTTGCACTGAGTGTGAGAAATTTGGAAAAATCCCTCGAATTTTATACCAAAGTACTGGGACTAAAAATCACCGAAAGAGAGTATTCCAAACCGGGTATCGAATATTTTCTGGACTGTGGGACGTCGCTGATCGGTTTAATTCAAGGCGATCCCTCCGGTGAAAAACATCTGCTTCAGGACAGCGGCCTCGGTGGAAACCACGTCTCATTTCGCGTGGACACCAAGGACTTTGACCGCATTGTCGAAGAAATCAAGAGACTGGAGATCACAATCACTTTTCATAAAAAAAGAGAGAAGTCCTGGTCGCTGTATTTTCTCGATCCGGACGGCAATAAACTAGAAATTACTGCCTGGCCTTTAGAGGATAACTAGATCAACGGGTGACAAGATAAGCAACCGGCAATGGGCCAATTTAGCGGGTGACGCCGAAGGGGAGTCCTCTTCCGCTCGCAGCCCGCAGAATGACGGGCGAGAACGGAAGAGTCCCGCAGGCGGCAGGACCCGCTAAATTGGCCCATGACCAGCCAACCTTGTGGGTTGGTAAAATGGGAGGGCGTATGGGAGTTCCAAAAGAAGGTCAGAAAGCGCCGGAGTTCAATCTGCCGGCATCCAATGGGGAAAACGTGTCACTCAAAAGCTTGCGCGGAAAAAAAGTCGTCCTTTATTTTTATCCGAAGGACGATACGCCCGGATGCACGGTCGAAGCTTGCGGTTTTCGTGATGGGATCAAAAAAATAGAGAAGACCAACGCGATAGTGCTCGGTGTGAGTCCCGACGACGTGAAGTCGCACAACAAGTTCATCGAGAAGTTCAAGCTGCCGTTTCTGCTCCTCAGCGACGCGGACAAAAAGGTCTGCGAGGCCTACGGCGTCTGGGTCGAGAAGAGCATGTACGGCAAAACGTACATGGGCGTTGCGCGCACGACGTTCCTCATCGATGAGAATGGAAATATCGAGAAGGTCTACGAAAAAGTGAAGCCCGATGTCCATACGGACGAGGTGCTGCAGCAACTTAGTTTGGAGTAGGTTAATCTTGCGAACGGGTTAATATCCCGTCTTGTTTCTTTGCTTTCAGGTCCTGTGGCTTGTTTGGTAAATGCCGGGATTCTCGGCAAAATAAAAAAACTCGGCGCTAGGCGCGCCTCGGACAGTTTTTATTTTGCCGTCTCCCGGGGCATTTGACCAAACAAGCCACAAGCGGTGACCAACGAAAGCAAAGAAACGAATCGGGATATTAAGGTTCGCTTGGATCGTGGCGGCCGCTGTCTCGCCTTGTCCTTCGCGCGACGTTGCAGGCGAGCATCATGGAAGTAAGACTTCATGAACCAGATCTCATCTCAAGGAGAGTGAGCGACGGGTGACCGAGGCGGGGATGCTCCACCCGGAGCCCGAACGTCAGTTACGGGCGAGGATGGAGCGCCCG
>JAHFFL010000072.1:1740-2377 GCA_023247955.1 Candidatus Omnitrophota bacterium | reverse complement strand
ACGCGTCGGATCCGTCCACAAAGCGTCGTTTGGGACAGATCCGCCAACGCTTTGTGGCGGAGAAGGGCAGCCTGCCTGCCGGCAGGCAGGACCCGTCGCCCTACTGGAAGACAATCCGATAGGATGTTATGCCAAAAGTTGTGTTTAGGGATAAAAAAGCGGTAAGCATTGAGGTAGGCCAGGGCACCTCGATTTTGGATGCCGCACTGGAACATGGCGTG
The DNA here is from genome assembly GCA_023247955.1 of Candidatus Omnitrophota bacterium. GTDB lineage: Bacteria > Omnitrophota > Gorgyraeia > 2-02-FULL-51-18 > 2-02-FULL-51-18 > JACPAX01. The sequence goes on along the minus strand of JAHFFL010000072.1, from coordinate 2,156 downwards.
CCGCTGTACCATACCTGCGGAGGAAACTGCTCGTGCAGCACCTGCCGCGTGCTGGTGCTGAAGGGCGCCGAGAATCTCTCGGCGATGGACCCTGCTGAGGCGCAGATCCTGGACTCGTTTGATCTCCGCGCGCCGCACCGGCTCGGCTGTCAGGCCCAGCTTTTGGGTGGTGAGGTGGAGGTTGAGATTCCCTTGAGGTCCAGGGAGCCGCGGCCCAACAAAACCCCGCCCGTTCCCAAAGGGGCTTAAGGAAAATGAACGACAATCCTCATCCGGCGGCGACAACTCTCATTTGTTTATCGCTTTCTTTGGCGATCAACGGCGCGGCGTTTATGTCATTTGACCGCGCGCTGGTCTCGAGCGCCATTCAGGCCGAGCAGAACCACCAGCAGGCGCTCCGAAAAGAGGAGAAAGAC
>JAHFFL010000072.1:0-1656 GCA_023247955.1 Candidatus Omnitrophota bacterium | reverse complement strand
GAATTTCCGCACGTGACGCGGTAAACCAGGATGCCGAAAAATTCGTACCCCCTGTCCCCGGCACTCCTCAAATAAAAGAGCAGGGCCCTTCTGACCAATTGGTTCAGCACAAAGGCGACTCCACGGCTTTATCGCCGCCGGTGTCTCCCCGACAAGAAAAACCGGATTCCGGGAATCCGCGCTCCGGAGATTCTGAAATACAAGCGCCCCAGAAAAGTGCCGAATCGCAGGAGAGCTCTTCCGCCCAGGAAGCGTCTCCGTTTTTGCCTGGCCAGAGCGGTCGGGACAAGATCACTACGCAGGAGATGGCCAGGACTGCTTCGCTGGGGGCCCTATTTAAAGGCGACGTTTCGTTTGAGGCGACCGGTTCCGGCATGGGCGAGTACATGAAGAACCTGAAAGAAAAGATATGGCTCGCCTGGTTTCCGCCGATTGCGTTCAAGTACCCGAGCGAGTTTTGCGGCGCCGATGCCGTGATCAAATTCACGCTGAACCGGAAAGGGGAGGTGAAGATCCTCCGCGTCGTAAGCGACGGAGGCAACGCGTTTTTTTCCGCCTACTGCATGGAAGCCATACAGCGAGTGCCGAGCTTCGGCCCGCTCCCCGAAGAAATTCTTGCCCTACTCGGCAAAGACGAGCTCGAAATCGACTTTGCCTTTCATTACCGTTAAATAAAAAGAGTCAGATTTTTTCTTTGTGGGGACAGTTCACTAATTAATTCTTTGTATAATTAAGGTAACTATCCCTTCATTACAAGGTGTTGTGGTATTGTGATATCACATCACTTGGAGGGTAGAATAGGGCTATGGAAAAAGATAATAATTTCTGGGATTTACTTAAAAAATATTTGCCATCAGCAGGACTCGCCAGCTTGTTTGCTTTATATAAATGGGTGGCCCCAATGATGGGGTGGGAAGCCTGTTTTGGGGGGAAATTATTTGCCTCAGTAATATTTTCTGGGGCTGTCATAAGTTTTGTATGGGTAATTTTTAGCCCAAGAAAAATCATAAGAATTATTTTTATTTTGGTTAGTGTTATTGGATTAGTCTGGGTATTTTATTACCCACTATCCAACCAATGGAAAGCTGATATTGGAAAAAATAAAAAAGAGGTTGATATTTCTTCCGCCGCCAAACTAGCAGTTGCTCCTGTTTTTGTGGATAAAGAGCAGGAAAAAGAAGAACAAATTTTAAAGGACGGAAATTTTGAATCTGGCTCTTTAACAAAATATTGGCGATCAACAAATGATGCTGTATTAAAAACAGATATGGATTCTCATAATTCTATGGCAGCTTCTCCAGATGCAGTCACAGTGAGGTATTCAGAGGGATTCGACACATTTACTCTTGGATCAAGTGGAAGAAATCAAAGCGAGTGTTTATATGTAAATAATCAGAAAGAAATGACCGCAGAATATAACAAATATATAGGCCAGATTGTCTATCTGAAGCCAAATACGGAATATGAGATTAGCTTATATGTGTTATCTTTTGGCCAGTACAAAAGCAAAGACTCTTTATGGGTGAATATTACCCCGACTTGGAAAGACGATGGAAAAATTAGACCAGAACAAATTAAAATTGGTGAGTGGTCTAAGGTAACAAAAACTTTAATATCGGGCAATCAAAATAGGAGTCAATTTTTGATTATTACAAA
>JAHFFL010000071.1 GCA_023247955.1 Candidatus Omnitrophota bacterium | reverse complement strand
GCGGCCGACGACGATAAAATCGGCGCCGAGGCGAATGGCCGCGGAGGGGGTCATCACCCTTTTTTGGTCATTGGACTCGGCCCAAGAGGGTCGCACACCGGGAGTCACGATTTGAAAATCTTTGCCACAGGCCTTGCGCACGGTTTCGATTTCCTGAGGAGACGCAACCACGCCGTCCAGTCCGCAGGCCCCGGCTAAGCGCGCGAGCCGCTCGACCTCCGCGCCAAGCCTTTCCTCGATTCCGACCTCCTGCAAATCTTTTTCGGAGATGCTCGTCAAGACCGTTACCCCCAGAAGAAGAGGTTTTTGGGTTTTAAGTTCCCCGGCTGTTTTCTTGACAGCCCTGGCCGCGGCTTCCAGCATCGGACGGCCGCCAAGCGTGTGCACATTGAGCATCCACACACCGAGTTTCACCGCCGCCTCACAGGCGGAAGCAACGGTATGGGGAATATCATGGAATTTTAAATCCAAAAATACCCGGCCGCCGTGGGAGCGGACCATCTCTACTGCTCGTGGACCCTCGGCGGTAAAAAGTTCTTTACCAATCTTAAAAATCTGAACAACCGGCGACAGTGTCTTAACCAGCTTCTCGGCTTCCCCAAGGGTGGGGACATCAAGCGCCACAATCAACCGGTCGGAGGGATTCATGTCTGGATCGATCCTATGATTTCTTTCAGGTCGCGGATTTTTTCTTTTTTCATAAAATCTTTTAAACCCTCCAAGATCTCAAGCGACGCACATGGGTTCATAAAATTCGCTGTGCCGACCTGAATAGCGGCCGCACCCGCGATGAGAAACTCAAGCGCGTCCTGCGCGTTCATGATACCGCCGATGCCGACTACCGGAATTTTCACCTTTTGGCAGACCTCCCAGGTCATGCGCACCGCGATTGGCCGCACGCAGGGGCCTGAGAGCCCGCCGGTTTTATTCGCAAGCACCGGTTTCCGTGTCTTTACGTCAATCGCCATCGCGACAAAGGTATTGATCAAAGACACCGCATCCGCGCCAGCACGCTCGGCCGCGGCGGCCATGCTGCCAATGTCGGAGACATCTGGACCGAGCTTGGCGATCAGCGTTTTGTCCGTGACGCGGCGCACGGTTCCGACCACTTCTTCAATCATTTTCTCGTCGTGAGCAAACATTCGCGCAGACGAAGTCTGCGACGAATCCGCTGATGCTCCGGTAGCGGATGCCGACGCTTTAGTGGCGGATTCATAAGAAACATTTGGACAAGAGAGATTCAATTCAAAACCGTCAACGCCTTTTTCTCGATTCAAAACGTTTGTGACTTCGACAAATTCTTCGACGCTGTACCCCATCACGCTCACGACGATCGGGATCTTGAGCGCTCTCAAGTAAGGCAGTTTTTCCTCAATAAATTTCTTGGCGCCGGGATTCTGCAACCCGATCGCGTTGAGCATGCCCGAAGGAGTTTCGACAATACGCGCCGGAGGATTGCCGAGGCGCGGTTTGAGCGTAATCGTTTTGGTGACGATTCCGCCGAGTTTTTTGAGATCGATGAATTTTTCGAATTCCTTCGCGTGGCCGAACGTGCCGGACGCCACCAGCACCGGGTTTTTGAGTCTAATTTTTCCGACTTGAGTCTCTAATCCCATAAAATTTCCTTGGCGGAAAACACCGGCCCTTCGGTGCAGGCGATCGCGAAGCGATGGCCACCGGTTTTTTTCACTTTAATCGCGCAGCCAAGGCACGCCCCGAAACCGCAGGCCATCGGTTCTTCCACCGACACTTCTCCCTCCACCCCGTATTTTTCGCACAGCGCGCATACGGTCTTGAGCATCGGCGACGGCCCACAGGTGTAGATCCCAGTTCGCGAAATATCCGCGGATCTCAAAAAATCCTCCAGGATTTCCGTCACAAAACCCTTTTTACCTTTCGATCCGTCGTTGGTGGCCACCGACAGCTTCACGCCCAGTTTCTTAAATTCTTTTTCGCATAAAAGGAGTGCTTTGTGCCGCGCGCCGAGAAACACCTGGACTTGCGACGCCTTAATTTTTTTCTGACGCAGCAGTCCCTGGGCGAGATGAAAAAGGGGTGGTATCCCTACTCCGCCGCCGACCAGCGCAAAAGTGGATGGGCGATCGCCGGCGGTGGACAAAAATCCATTTCCGAAAGGTCCGGTGATCGACAGCGCCTCTCCTTTTTTTAAAAGAGATAAAAGGTGAGTGCCTTTCCCGATCACTTGATAAAGCACCGAAAAACTTTTTGAATCCGCGGTGAGAAAACTGAACGGACGCGGCAGGAGCGGGTCGCAGGTGTCAGCGCAGAGAATCTGCACAAACTGGCCCGGCCGGGCGTTTTTTGAAATCGCCCGCGAGCCGAGGCGCATCACCCAATGCCCCGGCGCTACTTTGCGATTGTCTTCAACAATACATTTTTCTCTGAACATAGTTTTAGCTTTTTATGATGCTCCTGCAAAGCCGTAGCCGTCAGACTTCCTTTTTTCATCGCCTGGATGGCCCGCACCGAGGCGATGGCCCCTTCCACGGTCGTCACGCACGGAACGCCGCGCGATACCGCCAGCGTCCGGATCACGACCTCGTCTTTGCGGGGCTTGGCGCCGCTCGGGGTGTTGATCACGAGCGCGATCTCCGAGCGCTGGAGAAGGTCGGTGACGTTAGGGCTGCCTTCATACAATTTTTTTAAAGGACGTACTGTGATTCCGGCCTCGCTCAGGACGCGCGCGGTACCCTCGGTCGCTACCAGTTTAAAATCCATCGCCGCCAGGGCCTGGCCGATTTCGGTGATCGCCTTTTTGTCTTTGGCCTTCACGCTTAAGAAAACCGTGCCTTTGAGCGGCAGTGTGCCGCCGGCCGCGATCTGGGCCTTGGCAAACGCTCGGCCGAAATCCGCGTCAATGCCCATTACCTCGCCGGTGGACTTCATCTCGGGCCCGAGCACGATGTCGACGCCCCGGAAACGTGCGAACGGGAGCACCACTTCTTTCACCGAGCTGTATTGTGGAATGATTTCTTTCGTAAAACCCAAGTCCTTCAGTTTTTTTCCGACCATCACCTGCGCTGCGAGTTTCGCAAGCGGCACGCCGATCGCCTTCGACACAAACGGGATCGTGCGCGACGCGCGCGGATTGACCTCGAGGACATACACGACGCCGTCTTTGACGGCAAACTGCACGTTCATGAGTCCCACAACCCCGAGTTCGCGAGCAAGCGCGGCGGTTTGCTTCTTTATCTCCTCGATCACAGCCGGCGCGAGCGAATAAGGCGGGAGCGAACAAGCACTGTCGCCCGAGTGAATTCCCGCCTGTTCGATGTGTTCCATGACCCCACCAACAACAAAGGTCTCACCGTCCGAGATCATGTCGACGTCTACTTCCTTGGCTCCTTCCAAAAACTGGTCTACGAGAATCGGCCGATCGCTTGAGATATCCGTCGCCGACGCCATGTAGTGTTTAAGTGTCTCCTCGTCATAAACGATCTGCATTGCCCGGCCCCCCAGCACATAGGATGGCCGGACAAGCACAGGGTATCCGATGCGCTGCGCTTCTTTTTTAGCTTCCTCAAAATTTGTCGCGGTGCCGTTCGACGGTTGCTTGAGTCCCAGCTTATCCAGCACTTCTTTGAATTTTTTCCTGTCTTCGGCGCGGTCGATCGCTTGGGGACTAGTCCCGATAACCGGCGCGCCCGCTTTCTCGAGCGCCAGCGCCAGGTTCAGCGGCGTCTGCCCGCCGAACTGCACGATAATTCCCTCGGGTTTTTCTTTGTCGACAATATTCAGCACGTCCTCGAGCGTCACCGGCTCGAAATACAGCCGGTCGGAAGTGTCGTAATCGGTGGACACGGTTTCCGGGTTGCAGTTAACCATGATCGTCTCGAAACCGTCCTCCTTCAGCGCGAACGACGCGTGGCAGCAGCAGTAATCAAACTCGATTCCCTGGCCGATGCGGTTCGGGCCGCCGCCAAGAATCATGATCTTGCGGCGCGAGGAGACACGGACTTCGTCCTCTGATTCATAAGTTGAATAATAATAAGGTGTGAGAGCTTCAAACTCCGCGGCGCAGGTGTCTACCAGTTTGTAGGTGGGGACCACTTTTTCTTTTTTTCTGAGCACGCGGATCTCGGTTTCGGACTTGGAAAATATTTCGGCAAGCTGGATATCCGAAAAACCGTATTCCTTGGCCAACCGGAGCATCGCGGGTGCGATCTCCGCCTTTGAGGACGCGACTTGCCGCAGTTCGTTTTCAAACTCTACGATTTCAAATAAATTTTCAAGAAACCACGGGTCGATTTGCGTAAGCTCGTGGATTTTTTTACGGCTCATGCCTTCAAGAATCGCGCGTTTTAAATAATAAAACCGCTCAGCGTTGGGCCGCACCAGGTGATCGATAAGATCCCCCGTGGCCTTCTTGGACTCAAAACCGGCGGTCTTGACCTCAAGACCCCTCAAGCCCTTTTGAAACGCCTCTTTAAACGTGCGGCCTATCGCCATCACCTCACCGACCGATTTCATCTGCGTCGTGAGCGTCGTATCGGCGCCCGGAAATTTCTCGAACGCAAAACGGGGGATTTTTACAACGCAGTAATCAATTGTCGGCTCAAAGCTGGCCGGAGTTTTCTTCGTGATGTCGTTGGGGATCTCATCAAGCGTGTAGCCCACCGCAAGCTTTGCCGCGATCTTCGCGATCGGAAAACCCGTTGCTTTTGAGGCCAACGCTGAGGAACGTGAGACACGCGGGTTCATTTCAATCACCACCATGCGGCCGTCTTTGGGATTCAATGCAAACTGGATATTGGATCCGCCGGTCTCGACGCCGATCTCGCGGATACAGGCGATCGCGGCGTCGCGCATCTTCTGGTACTCACGGTCGGTAAGGGTCTGGGCCGGCGCCACGGTGACTGAGTCGCCGGTATGCACGCCCATCGGATCAAAATTTTCTATCGAGCAGATGATGACGACGTTGTCTTTTCGGTCCCGCATCACCTCAAGTTCAAACTCTTTCCAACCCGCGATGGATTCCTCGACCAAAATCTCATGCCTCATGGAAAGTTGAAGACCACCCGCCGCTATTCTTTTAAAATCCTCCATCGTCGCCGCGATCCCACCGCCGGTACCACCCAGCGTGAAGCTAGGCCGTATCACCGCAGGCAACTTCACCTTTTTCAGGACCCCGAGCGCCTCTTCCAGTGAATGTGCGAGGCCCGACTTCGGAAGATCAAGGCCGATCTTCTGCATTGCTTTCTTAAAAAGCTCCCGTTCTTCGGCTTTTTTAATGGATTTTAAGTTGACGCCTATCATGCGTACGCCGTACTTTTTGAAAATCCCGGCCTCGGCGGCTTGGACGGCGGTATTCAGCCCCGTCTGTCCACCTAGTGTCGGGAGTACCGCATCGGGCTGTTCGATCTTGATTATTTTTTCTAAAAACTCGATGGTGATCGGCTCGATGTAAGTTTTATCGGCGGTTTGTGGGTCCGTCATGATCGTCGCGGGGTTGGAATTGATCAGCACCACCTCATAACCGTCCTCACACAGCGCCTTGCAGGCCTGTGTCCCCGAATAATCAAACTCGCAGGCCTGGCCGATCACGATAGGTCCGGAACCTATAATCAAGATCTTTTTAATATCGGTACGTTTGGGCATCGTCAATTGTCATTGCGAGGAGCGAAGCGACGAAGCAATCTCTGCATAGATTGCTTCGCGGAGTTTATCCCCGCAAGGGGACTCGCAATGACACCTTATTTACCTTTCTCCATCATCCCAACAAACCGGTCAAAATGGTGCGTCGCGTCATGCGGGCCGGGCGCGGCCTCAGGGTGATACTGCACGGAAAATACCGGCAGCTTCTTATGCTCCATTCCCTCGCAGGTCTGGTCATTCAAGTTCACGTGCGTCATCTTGATGTTTTTGTCGGGAATGGAGTCCACATCGACCGCAAACCCGTGATTCTGGGCCGTGATATTCACGCATTTTGACTGAAGATCAATCACCGGCTGGTTTCCGCCGTGATGGCCAAACTTCAGTTTAAAAGTCTTTCCCCCAAAGACCTGCCCGAGAATCTGGTGGCCGAGACAAATGCCGAATATCGGCATTTTACCGATCAAGGCCTTCACGGTCCCTACAATATAGGGAAGCGCTTCAGGGTCGCCGGGACCGTTGGA
>JAHFFL010000070.1 GCA_023247955.1 Candidatus Omnitrophota bacterium | reverse complement strand
ACAATATCGATACCGGCATGGGGCTTGAGCGCACCGCCGCGGTGCTGCAGGGCGTCGAGAGCAATTTTGAAATCGATATTTTTAGCGAGTTTCGCAAAGAATTAAGGGAGTTGATGAAAAAAGGTGTGGCGCGTTCTATTGTGCATGAAAATGCGGCCATGGATCACGCTCGCGCGGCGGTGTTTTCCATCGCCGACGGCGCAATGCCATCGAACGAAGGGCGCGGGTATGTCGTGAGAAAATTGATACGATTGGGATGCAACCATCTGTCGAAGGCCGGTGCCGAGCCGGCGCAGTTTAAAAAGACCGTTGCCATGGTAGCGCGTGTTATGGGCAAGGCTTATCCGGAAATTCTAAAAAAACAGCACGAAATTTCTTTAGTTGTTGAGCATGAGGAAAAGTCCTTCTTGGAAATAATTAGAGCGCTGGTTCCACGGATGGAAAATGAAGTTAAATCATACACAGAAAGACATCCGGCAAGCAGTGGCATATCTTGGTCTAAAGAAATAGCTAAAATAGTGTTTAAGCACTATGACACACACGGTGTACCAAGAGATTTTATTACGGATTGTTTAACGAGATTGGTAGCCCCAGGAATTTCATACAACAAGGTTATCCAATCGTTTGATGAGCTCATACAGCAACAGAGAGAAAGATCCAGGGAAAACAGCAAGATGGTGGGAGAGATTTTTAAAAAAAGCGACTTGTACGCGTTGACCGAGGGCATTGCACCCACAAATTTTACGGGCTACGCGGGTGTCGAAGGGAAAGGAATGCTTTTAAAGGCGCTGAAGAATAACGCAGTTGTGTCCTCCGCGCGTGAGGGCGACGAATGCGTGTTGATTTTTGATGAAACACGTTTTTACGCAGAAGTCGGTGGGCAGATAGGCGATTCCGGCGTAATCTTGGGCGATGGTTTCGAAGCCGAAGTGTTTGACACCCGGGCGCATGAAAGGATCATACTGCATCATGCGTGCGTGAAAAAAGGCATTGTAGAAACCGGCAAAAAATATGACTTACGCGTCGACGCCGAGCGCCGCGCGGATATCATGAAAAACCATACGGCGACGCATTTGCTTCACAGCGCGCTGCGGAAAGCGCTGGGAGACCACGTGAAGCAGAGCGGGTCGCTGGTGGCGCCGGACCGCCTGCGTTTTGATTTCACGCATTTTCAAGCCGTGGACGCGGCGGCACTCGCGAGGGTGGAAGCGCTTGTCAACGCCGAGATCGCCAAGGGCACGCGGCTTGAGAAAAAAATGGTCTCTAAAGAAGAGGCGATGAAAGAAGGCGCTATCGCTTTTTTTGGGGAAAAGTACGGCGACGAGGTGCGGGTCGTGACCATCGGCGATTTCTCCAAAGAGCTTTGCGGGGGGACGCATTTGAGGTCCACCGGCGAGATAGGACTTTTTAAAATCATCTCTGAGGGCTCGATCCAAGCGGGTGTGCGCCGTATTGAGGCGGTCACGGGGCGTTGGGCTGAGGAATTGGCAGCTGGACAAGAAAAAGAATGGGAACTATTGAGCAAAAGCTTTAGCGCTGAGCCGGCTAAGTTGCCCAGACAAATCGCTGAGTTGATGAAAAAGACAACGGGACTTAGAATGCGTTTAATTGAAGCGACGACAAGGCATTACCGGAAAAAACTAAGGGCAGATATTTCAAACTCTGATCGTAAATTTATTGTAGAAAAACAAAATGGGGCGTCTCCAGAAATTTTACGAAAAGCAGCCGAAATGGAAATACAAAAAAATGAGCAACCCTTTGCGGGATTATTGTCCAGCGTTTACGATCAAAAAGCCTATTTTGTCGCTAGCGGGAGTTCTCCCTTGCTTCAAAAAGGTTTTGACGCGAACTTTGTGATACGTGAAATTAGTCCGATAGTTGGCGGGGCCGGCGGCGGAAGGCCGGAGCTGGCCATGGGCGGCGGAAAGAATATTCAAAATGTGGATCAAGCGGTCAAAAAAGGCGAAGCGTTGCTGTTGGATTTCTTTATTAAGATTGAGGACAAGCCATGAAGGTTATTAAGCCGTCTAGTAAGAAATTTCAGGAACTCTTTCAGCGCTATGCCCGGCGCAACCGGCGCATCGAGGAAAAGGTCTCGCGCATCCTCGAGGACGTCAAGAGCAGCGGGGACGAGGCCGTGATCCGCTACACGCGGAAATTTGACAGGATCAAACTCACGCCCAAAGAGCTCAGGGTCAGCGAGAGCGAGATCAACGGCGCTTATCAGAATATCAGCCCGGATTTCGTATCGACGCTCAAGGTCGCGGTCGAAAACGTAAGCCAATACTACCGCAGGCAGACCAAGCGCTCGTGGAAAATCTTTAAGGAAGACGGCGTGATGCTCGGCGAAAAGATACGGCCGCTGGAGTCGGTGGGGATTTATGTGCCTTCGGGAACGGTGCCGCTGCCGTCCACCGTGTACATGACGGTGCTGCCGGCCAAACTTGCCGGCGTGGAAAAGGTGTATCTGGTCACGCCGCCGAATAAATTTAAAAGCGTGGACCCGCATATCCTGGTTGTGGCGAATCTGCTGAAGGTGAACGGGATATTCAAGGTCGGAGGCGCGCAGGCGATCGGGGCGCTGGCGTTCGGCACCAAGACGATTCCGCGGGTGGACAAGATCATCGGCCCCGGCAATGCTTATGTTGCCGAGGCCAAGCGGCAGGTGTTTGGCTACTGCGACATCGACATGGTGGCCGGGCCCACGGAGGTCGTGATTATCGCCGATGACTTCTCCGATCCGGATTTTGTGGCCGTGGACCTTTTGGCGCAGAGTGAGCATCATATGGGCACGTCGATCCTGGTGACGACCTCAAAACGTCTGGCCAAGCTCATGAAGAAGGTGCCGGCGCGGGGGTATATTCTCGTGGTGAAAAGCTTGAAGCAAAGCGTCGATGTCGTGAACCAGATTGCGCCCGAGCATCTTCAGATCATGGTGAAAAATCCTCAGAGGATTTTAAAAGACGTCAAACACGCCGGCGCGATTTTTCTCGGCGCGTATACGCCGACGGCGGTGGGCGACTATGTCGCGGGCCCCAGCCACGTGCTTCCGACCAACGGCACCGCGCGGTTTTTTTCGGGCATCTCCGTCACAGATTTTATGAAAAGCTCGCATGTGATTTCTTACAGCCGCAAGGCGCTGGAAAAGGTAAAGGCCCCGATCGAGCATTTGGCAACTCTGGAGGGGCTTGAGAAACACAAAGAATCCGTGAGGATCCGTTTCGAAAGGAAGGGCGAAAGTGAAAAATAGAAAAGCGGCGATAAAAAGAAAAACCAAAGAGACCGACATCCGCGCGTCGGTTAATCTCGACGGCAGCGGCAAGGCCACAGTCCGGACCGGCCTGCGTTTTCTAGACCACATGCTTGAGAGTCTGGCCAAGCACGGGCTCTTTGACATCGAGGTCAGGGCCCAGGGAGACCTGGATATTGACTCGCACCACACGAACGAGGACGTGGCGATAGCGCTGGGCGAGGCGTTTAAAAAAGCGCTCGGTGATAAGAAGGGGATTCGGCGCTTCGCAGATTTTCGCGCTCCGCTTGATGAGGCATTGGCCGGTGTGCGCGTCAGCCTGGACTTGAGCGGCCGCGGGTCTTTTCACATGCACACTCAGGTCAAAACCAGGTGGCTGGACCACCCGGCGCTGCGGGCCAAGCCCAACAGCATGAACTACACGTTCGCCGATGCCAAGCACTTCTGGGAATCTTTCGCGGACCACATGGGCATCACACTGCACGCGGATTTCATCTCCGGTGAGCAGCCGCATCACGTGATCGAGGCGACCTTTAAGTCTCTTGCGAAGGCCCTCGACTGGGCGACCGGTGTCGACGAGCGCGCTAAAGGGATTCCCTCAACGAAAGGGATGCTTTAAGCGTGCCCCCTCTCATTTCTTTGCGTCCGGGCGAGGACAATGCGAGCCAGGCCCCGCGCCAAGAGAGTGTGAGGCGAACTGGGGCCGGTATCGTGATTGTCGACTACGGCATGGGAAACCTGCGCAGCGTGCAGAAGGCGTTTGAGGCGGCGGGAGCCGCGGCCCGCGTCACGGATTCAGCCCGCGAGATTAGGCAAGCCGAGAAAATCGTCGTGCCCGGAGTCGGCGCTTTTTCTCACGCGATGAAGGAACTGCAAAAAAGAAAACTGGTCGGTGTCCTAAAAGAGAAAATCGCGGACGGCACGCCTTATCTCGGGCTTTGCCTGGGGCTTCAGATTTTATTTGCCGGCAGCGAAGAGGGTCCTAAGACGCGCGGGTTGGGTGTGGTCGGCGGCTGCGTCGTGCGTTTCCGAGGCAAGCTCAAGGTCCCACACATGGGATGGAACACACTGGACTTTAAAAAAGACAGCCCATTGACCCGGGGGCTTAAGAGCGGAGGATTTTTTTATTTCGTGCATTCTTACTACGCCGTCCCCGAGGACGCCAAAGATGTGCTCGCGACGACGCGCTATGGTATAAACTTTTGTTCAGCGCTGCAAAAAGGAAATATTTTTGCCACGCAGTTTCACCCGGAAAAAAGCCAGTCGGCGGGACTGGCGCTTATTCGGAATTTTCTCAAATGATCCCCATTCCCGCGATTGATTTGAGGGGCGGCAAGGTCGTACGGCTCTCGCGCGGCGACTTTAAAGAAGGGAAGGTTTATGACGAAAAACCGGAGCGCGTGGCGGTCCGGTTTGAGGGAGAAGGCGCCGGCCGGCTTCACGTGGTCGACCTGGACGGCGCGCTGGGCGGCCGTCCCCGCAATCTCGCGGCCGTGGAGGCGGTGCTCGGAAAAGTAAAGATTCCCGTTCAGGTCGGCGGCGGCATCCGCGATTTAAAAACAGCTGAGAGTTATTTCAAAAGAGGCGTACGATGGGCAATCCTGGGTACCCAGGCCTGCCTCGACGAAGGTTTTCTAAAAGAGGCAATTTCGGAGTATGCGGACCGGGTGATTGTCGGGATCGACGCGCGAGAAGGCCGCGTGGCGACGGACGGATGGACAAAGGTGTCCAAGGTCTCGGCGGTTGAATTCGCAAAAAAAGTGGAAACTCTGGGAGGCCAAACCGTTATTTATACGGATATTTCGAAGGACGGACTCTTGGGCGGGCCCAATCTTAACGGAGTGCGGGAACTGAGCCGGGCGGTTGCGCTCAGTGTGATTGCGTCGGGCGGCGTGAGTTCTATCCAGGATATTCAAAACTTGCTTCGCTTGAAACAGCCGAACCTCGTGGGCGTGATCATCGGCAAGGCCTTGTATGAAAAGAAGTTGAGTTTGCCGGAAGCGGTCAAAACGTGCTTGCAAAAAGAATAATTCCCTGTTTAGATGTGAAGGAAGGCCGCGTCGTCAAGGGCACTCGTTTTTTGGGCCTGAGGGATGCCGGAGATCCCGTTGAGTGCGCACTGTATTATGACCGGTGCGGCGCGGACGAATTGGTATTTTTAGATATCACCGCCTCTCACGAAAAGAGGGGCATTCTGCTTGAAGTGGTGCGGAAGACCGCGGAGAAAGTTTTTATGCCGCTGACAGTGGGCGGCGGCGTGAGCAGTATCGACGGTATTCGGGAGCTTTTGAAGGCGGGCGCCGACAAGGTTTCCATCAACACGGCCGCGGTCAAAGACCCGCAATTGGTCAAGAAAGCGGCTGACCGCTTCGGCGCGCAGTGCATTGTGGTCGCGATAGATGCCAAACGTTCTATAACCAAGCCGAAGCGCTGGGAAGTGTACACGCACGGAGGCCGCCGGAACAGCGGGCGGGAGGTGCTGTCTTGGGCGAAGATGATCGAGGGCCTGGGCGCGGGTGAAATACTTCTCACAAGCATGGACCGCGACGGGACAAAAAAGGGCTATGATCTGGAATTGACCCGAGCCGTCTCGACGGCGGTTCGCATTCCCGTAATCGCCTCAGGCGGCGTTGGGAATCTGGCGCATTTGGCTGAGGGACTTACGGCAGGCCACGCGGACGCGGTGCTCGCGGCGAGCATTTTTCATTTTAAGGAATTTACGATTAAACAAGCCAAGACGTATTTAAAAAATAAAGGAGTCCCGATACGGCTATGAATGAGGAATCTTTTTTAAAAATCAAAAGCGCGCTCAAGTTTGACGCTCAGGGGCTTATCCCGGCGATTATTCAGGATGCCAAGAGCCGGCAGGTGCTGACGCTCTGCTATTTGAA
>JAHFFL010000069.1 GCA_023247955.1 Candidatus Omnitrophota bacterium | reverse complement strand
GACAAGGTGCCGGTGCTGAAGAAGGGACTCTGATGAAGCACGATGTCGCCGATCTTCAGCTTGCCCGAAAAGGCAGACAGCGCATCGAGTGGGCCGCCAATCAAATGCCGGTGCTTGAGCTTATCCGCGCGCGCTTCCTCAAAGAAAAACCCCTGAAAGGCCTGAAACTTTCCGCGTGCCTGCATGTGACTTGCGAGACCGCGAATCTCGTGATTGCGCTTAAGGCCGGCGGTGCGGATGTCGTGCTTGTGGCGTCCAACCCCTTGAGTACGCAGGACGACGTGGCCGCTTCCCTGGTCAAGGACTTCGGCATCGCGGTGTACGCCGTGAAGGGGGAGGACAAAAAGAGTTATTATTCTCACCTTTACGCGGCACTGAATCACCAGCCGCATCTCACGATGGACGACGGCGCGGACCTGGTCTCGGCCATTCACAAAGAACCCGCTAAGTACAAGCGCAATACACTCGCCGGCACCGAAGAGACTACCACCGGTGTGATCCGGCTGCGCAGTCTTGAAGCGCAGGATAAGCTTTTATTCCCGATAGTCGCCGTGAATGACGCCGACACCAAACATTTTTTTGACAACCGTTATGGGACGGGCCAGTCGACGATCGACGGGATTATCCGCGCGACCAATATCCTTTTGGCCGGCTCGACGGTCGTGGTCTGCGGCTATGGGTGGTGTGGTCGCGGTGTGGCGTCTCGGGCGCAGGGCTTGGGCGCGAAAGTCATCGTGACCGAAGTGGATCCGCTGAAGGCCCTTGAGGCCATGATGGACGGTTTTCAGGTGATGCCGATGCAGGAAGCGGCTGCCTGCGGCGATGTTTTTGTGACGGTGACCGGCAACACGAGCGTGATCCGGAAAGAGCATTTCATGCGCATGAAAGACCGCGCGATTGTCTCAAATTCGGGACACTTTGACGTGGAAATCGATACCGTGGATTTAAGAAAGATAGCCGTCAAGACGCGTCCGGTCAGGGATTTTGTCGAGGAGTTTACACTGCCCGGCAAGCGCCGCATTTATCTTTTGGCCGAGGGGCGGCTCGTAAACCTTGGCGCGGCCGAGGGGCACCCGGCGATGGTCATGGACATGAGCTTTGCCAACCAGGCGCTTTCTGCCGAATGGGTGAGCCGCCAGTGGAAGACGCTGAATAAAAAAGTTTACCGGGTCCCTGCCGAGATTGACAAGGAAATCGCCCGGCTCAAATTGAAGAGTATGGGGGTCTCCATCGACGGGCTTTCGAGAAGCCAGAAGAAATACCTCTCGGCGTGGGAGATCGGTACTTAAGCTTGCTGCGGATTATCAGCCCGAGTTTTTGATCAGAACCACGCCGGCCAGAGCGAACACGGCGTTGCTGAGCCACGCGGAAAGCCACGGAGAAAGAACCCCGCCTTTTCCCAGCGCCAGGCACAGCGAAAACATCCCGTAATACAGCACGACAAGCGCCACGCTTGTCCCCGTGCCTACCAGCATCCCGCGCCGGTCCAGACGCATCGCCAGCGGCGCCCCGATCAGGATCAGGACAAAACTCGCGAACGGGAGCGCTATTTTGTAGTGATAGTCCACCCACAAGCGGCGGATAAATTTATCTCCCGGGCCCTTAAAACTTTTGATGTATGTCTTAAGCTGTCTCGCGTTCATAAATTCCACTTCCGAAGCATTTTTGATAAAGCTGTCGGGTTTCTCGGAAAGCTCGACGACCATCGTATTTGAAAATACCGGCGCCCCCTCCATGTCCCCGCGCGGAGTGAGATCATAGCGCATCACGTCTTTGAATACCCAATTTCCATTTTCCTTGTCGTAAGAAGCTTTTTTAGCTATCCATTTGGATTTGAGGGTTTTGCTGCCGCGGTCTTCCAAGATCACGATGTCATGAAGCGTTTGGGTCAAGACCTCGTACTCTCTGGCGAAGATCATGCGTCCGTCTTTGCCGTACAGCGTGACATTCTCGATCGCGCGCTCGTTCAGATTTTTTTTGCCCTTCTCAATCAGCCCTTCCCGGATCGCGGTGGACGTGACCAGGGAGTTGGGCACTACCGCCTCGTTAAACAAAAAGACCACCAGGCAAAGCAGCGCGCCAAAAAACAGGCACGCCAGGATCACATGCGAAGTCCCTACGCCGCTTGCCTTCATCGCGATAATCTCGTTGTGCTTGTTCAGACTTCCGAGAATGAACAGCAGCGAGACCAGTGTTGCGGCCGGCACAAGCTCCACGAAAACCGAAGGGAGGTAATAGAGGTAGTAAGAGCCGATGATCGAAAGAGGGACGCTGTTTTTGAGAAAATCATCGAGGTTGTTGAATGCGTCGATAATGATGAACAGAATAAAAAAAACCGTGACGCAGTATGCCCATGCGCGCAGATAACTTCGGACCAGATACCGGTCAAGGACACGCATCAGTGCTTCGCCATCCTTCTTAAGAGGAATACGCCCGAACCGGCGAGGACAAAATTAGAAAATTGCAGACAGAGGAACGGCGGCGCCAGCCCTTTTTGGGCGACCGCTTTACCGCCGATGAGAAGCACCCAGTAAAGCGTCATCAACACGAGACTGATCCCAAGACTCACCGGTTTATCCCCGCGGCGCGCCGCAATACCTAGCGGAATACCGACGAGCAGGAACACGAGACCGGAAAACGAGAGCGCGATTTTATTGTGGATCTCGGCAGAAAGCGGCTGGGTGGCCGGAATGCCGGAGAAGGCCAGGCGTCGGATCTCATCTTTCAGCTCTTTAATCGTCATGTCCTTCGGCTTTTTTTCGAGTTCTTCGGCGTCTTTCAAGCCGGACATATTCAGCGGAAGGTCGTAAGTCTTGAAGTTGAGCTTGTACAACCGGGACGGGTCCTTGGGGTCCGGCTCGTCGCTGGTACCGTGGATGAGTTTGAGCTTGATTACGTTTTTTTCGGGGATGGAGATCAACTCGCCTTTTCGCGCGATGATCGTGCGTACCGGTTTTCCTTCCTGGGGCTGGTAGATGCGCACGCCTTTCAGCTTGTTGCCGTTGATTTCGTAAATAAAAATGATGAAGTTTTTAAATTTTTTGATGAATACCCCCTCATCAAGGGCTGCCGAGGGACTTTCAATGCCGATTTGTGTCAGGAGCCGCCGGTACGCGTAGTGGCTCATGGAGGCGATTTTGTCGGAGAGGATGAAGGAAAAGAGGCACAGGACCGTGACCATTACGACCAGAGGCGTAACGATTCTCGCGAGCCCGACGCCGCTGGCTTTGAGGGCTGTGATTTCATTGTCGTGGGAAAGTTTGCCGAACATCACGAGCGTGGCGACGAGCACCGAAACCGGGATAATGAAGATCAACATAAACGGGAGGGAGACCACCAAAAGTTTTAGAACCAGCAAGAGGTCGACGTTTTTGTTGAAGACCAAATCCGCCATCTGGAAAAGCCCGCGTCCCAAGAGGAACAGAAAAAGCAGAAGCGAGACTGACGAAAAAAACGGAGAGAAGAATTCCTTGAGCAAGTGGTTTCTCAGGAGCCGCATCAGACGCCTCTCGCGCAGGCCAGCGCTGTGATCCACGCCGCACCTGCGTTTTTCAGCGCGTGGGCGCATTCGGACGCCGTCTGGCCGGTGGTGAGGATGTCGTCGACGAGAAGTATCTTTTTTAGCCGGAAGAAGCCGAGGTCCAAGACCTCGAAGCATCCTTTGACGTTGCGCCTTCTCTCGGCTTTGCCCAAGCGGGACTGCGGGGCCGTCGTTTCCCGGCGGCGGAGCTTATCGGTCGCTTCGGTGAGGCCGAGCTGGCGAGACACGTGCGCCGAAAGAAGGCGGGACTGATTGAAACCGCGCTCCCTTTCTTTTTTTTTGTCCAGAGGGACCGAGACGACCACGTCAAAAAGCATGTGGCGGAAATGCTCGCGGATGAAGCAATCCATCACACCGGAGAAAAAATTTTTCAAAACTTTCCTTCCGCCGAATTTATAGAGATGCAGTAGTTTTTTTACCGGCTCCTCGTAATAAACGCACGCATAGGCCCTGTCGAAGTGAAAATGCTCCGAGGCGCATTCCGCGCAGCGCTGGTTTTCGGCCGTGACGGTGCGTCCGCAGGCCACGCAGTGCGGCGCACGTATCCACCGCAGATTGGATTCGCAGGCCCGGCAGAGCCCGGGGTTGGAAGCGGGCAGCACCGATGAGCAAATTTCACAGCTGCGGGGGAAAATCAGGGTGTCGGCGAGCGACCGGATCCGGTTGAGCATACGGTTTCACTATAGCATTTAAGAGCGTGGATTGCAAAACGGCCGCGATAGCGGCATTCAAACGAACGGGTCCTGCCCTTCTCCGCCACAAAGCGTTGGCGGATCTGTCCCAAACGACGCTTTGTGGACGGATCCGACGCGTCGTTTGGCGGAGGCGGGCGCTCCATCCTCGTTCGTAACTGACGTTCGAACTGCGGGTGGAGCATCCCGCCTCGGTCACCCGTTCGCTTGTGCGGTAGTGTCCCTGGTGAATCATCGTTCCTCGCGCGACGTTGCGGAGGCGAGCACCATGGATCACAGGTTTCTTCTAAACACCGCGCAGCCGGAGCATCGAGCACGATTTTCCTCGGAGGGGAAAATCGGGCGGTCGTGCGAGGGATGATGATTCGCCAGGGGTAGGTGTAATCGGGCTGTGATACAATAGCCGGCATGGAAAAGCCCAAGGGAATTCTCAAAAATCTGCCTGTTGTTTTAAAAATATTGAGCAAGGAGACGAAGCGCTGGAAACAGCCGATTGTGGGCACATTCGCCGAAGGGGAGAACGCGCCGTTTAAAATCCTTATTTCGACGGTTTTGAGTCTGCGCACCAAGGACGCGACGACCGAACAGGCCAGCCACCGGTTGTTTGGGTTGGCTGATACGCCGGAGAAAATGCTGTCCCTCAACGCCCCCTTGATTGAAAAAACCATTTACCCCGTCGGTTTTTACCGGACCAAGGCCAAAAATATTCTCGCGATCTGCCGTATCCTTCTCGAGCGGTTTGACGGGAAGGTACCGTCGGGTCTCGAGACGCTACTCACATTTCCGGGCGTGGGAAGGAAGACCGCGAATCTCGTGGTCACGGTGGGCTACGGAAAGCTCGGGATTTGCGTCGACACGCATGTGCACCGGATCTCGAATCGCTGGGGTCTCGTTCATACGAAAGTTCCGGAAGAAACCGAACATGCTTTACGAAAAATCCTTCCGAAAAAATACTGGATTACTTTTAACGATCTCCTCGTCGCCTACGGTCAAAATCTCTGTGTGCCGGTCTCTCCTTTTTGCAGCCGCTGCCGCATCAGCGGCTATTGCCCGCGAATGGGTGTGAAAATATCACGATAATCCTTTACAAAAGTATATAATCGTTATTATTCATTGACGATTTTAAACTTTTAGAGTAAATTCTTCTTAAAAAGGAGCTGTTTTTGTCCTCGAGATTTTTTTTGGTTTTTTTTCTTTCGCTCTTCTTCTGCGTGTCGGCCGCCGCGGCTGAAGTGTACGTGATTTCCGACGTCAAAGTGAAAAAGGCGCCGGAAGAAATCACTTATTTTCACATTCCCAAAGAGAGGTCCGGGATTGTAACCAGTGGTCTGGAATTACCTGGCGAGGAGTGTTTGGTTTGTGTCGCCGACAAGGCGGAATTTAAAACGAAACCAAAACCCTTGCCGGATGAGTCGCGCAAACGCATTGAAGGACCGCAGGTCAATCTTTTGAGCGTGTTGTATCTGACAAGCGGACTGTCTCTTCCGAAGAAAGATTACAGGCAGACGGCCGTGGCCGTGGAGGAAGGGGTGGTCCAGGTGTCGCCGATCGTGAAGGTGGGCACGCAGGAGATTGTGATGCCTCCGGTGATGATCCGCGGGGCGTCCAAGGAAGAGGCGGCCTCTTCGCTTGATCTTCGGACCTCCGACCGCAAAAGGGTTTTCATGAAAAAGCCGCGCAAACCGGACTACGATTTTGTGACCGTGAACCCTTGCGGTTATGTCAAGCTGGGCCGGGGCAAAAGGGGACTCAATCTCAGCCAGATCCCGTCCACTTTTGCCCTGCCTTAATCTACTTTAGGGAGCGATAGCGCGCGGGGGTGGCCTTGCAGGAGATTTTTTTACGAATGCTCGACAGGTTCCGCTTCACGCTCGTCGTGGCGATGGTCCTCGTCGTGCCGTTTTTTCTCGGAGGCGAGAGGCCGCTCTCGCTTTTTGTGATGCGAGGCCTTATCACCGCGGCGAGTGTCCTGGCGATTTTGCCTTTGCTTTTCGGAAAGGGCCGATTTGACGCGGAATTTCGCGTGACGCGTCTGCCGCTTGCGATTTTTTCGCTGTTTATTGTTTATGCTTTGTTCCA
>JAHFFL010000068.1:2589-6315 GCA_023247955.1 Candidatus Omnitrophota bacterium | reverse complement strand
TGCGGTGGACAGAACGGCGCCTCCATGGCGGCGATAGTAAGACGGCAAATCAGAGCCTCCGCCAAATAAGCTCACGCGCAAAGGGGTCCTTGAAATAATCATCCCGTTCGGACCTCTTTACTTTGCAGGATCACGCCGGCGGCGGCGGCGATGTCTCCTACGATGTAGTCCGGAGCGGTCTTGTATCGGCCGTCACGACCCGCCTCACCCGTCTGAACGAGAATTGAGCGCAGGCCTGCCCTTCGGGCCATTTCGATGTCCCGGGTCTGATCGCCGATCATCCACGATCCGGCCGGATCAATCCGCAGGTCGCGGCACGCCCGCTCAAAAAGACCGATGGCGGGCTTGCGGCAGTCGCATGAGATTTTCAGTTCGCTCCGTTCTCCCGGAAAGCCGGGGTCCGGGTGATGCGGACATACGTAAATTCCGTCGAGGTAAGCCCCTTCTTTTCCGAGGTCCCACTCGAGTCTGCAATGAATCGCGGCGATGTCGGTTTCGGACGCCTCGCCGCGGGCAAGGACAGGCTGGTTCGTCAGAACCACAAGGCGAAACCCCGCCCGCCTGAGCGCTATCAACGCCGGCCCCGCGCCGGGCAACAACTCAAAGTCCTCCGGTGTGCGCAAAAAGCCTTTTTCGACGCTCAAAGTCCCATCGCGATCAAAAAAAACCGCCGCACGGAATCGTCTAGATTTCTCCATGCCGATCTTTCCGGCCGCCCAATCGCTCTCGACTTTTTTTAGCCTGGCGGGCGTGCCCATGTCTTTGATGTACTCGCCCGACCGATAGGCAAAAACGCGGCTTCCTCGGACAACCAATTCCGGCATAATGTCTTTTATGAAGTCCTGTTTCCCGCCAAGTGTGGCCCACGGCCGAAGCGCTTCGCGCCGCACCACGTAGAGCGCGGCATTCGCCAAATTGCGAAAAGCCCGGTCGGCAGGATGCGGACACGTGTGTATGGATGTGATCCGGCTTTCCCCGTCGGTCTCCAAAAGGTCTGAATCCTGCGGGTGGTCGGTAGGCTGAGCCATCGCGGTAAAGTCGGCGCCGCGTCCGAAGTGCGCCCGGGCGATATCTCGAAGATTAACGGCGTGCATGATGTCGCCATACAGGACAATAAAATGCTCGGGCAGTGAATCAAGGTTTTGCAGCAGGGCCCCCGCGGTGCCGAGGAATTCCTTTTCGACGATGATCCGTGCCTTGAGGCCGAATTTTGACCCGTCGCCGACAAAGGCGATGATCTTTTCGGCGAGATGACCGGCAAAGATCGTCACTTCGCGTATTCCCTGGGCCGCCGCCAATTCCAACTGGTGCTGGATCACCGGTTTCTCTCCGATTCGGACAAGGGGCTTCGGCAGATTCCCGTTCAGGGAAGCCAAACGTGAACCGACCCCGCCGGCAAGGATGACCATGTGATGAATTTTATCGGCCATAAACCCTTGCGACTTCATCGATGGCCCGAAGGACGGCCTGGTCGGAGCTGAGTTTGGGCCGCCAGCCGAGATGTTTCAGACGTTTGGTGTCGTAGCGGAACCGGGGCACGTCTCCCACCCAGCCCCTGTCTCCGCCGGTATAGACAATAGGCGTCCCCGGCGCCATGCGGGCGACCGTTTGCTCAGCCATGAATTTGACGCTTGTGCCCGCTCCATTCGGGCCGATGTTGAATACGTTCCGGCGCTCGGCTGCCCGGGAGACAATAAACTCCATCGCATCGATCAGCTCTTCAACGTGCAAATAGGGTTTCGTTTGCAAACCGTCGCCGAGAACTTTGAGAGATTGGGGCGAGGCGGCAAGCCGGGCGGCAAAATCAAAGATCGCGCCATGCGTCGCGCGCGGCCCGACAACGTTGGGAAAGCGGAAAATCCAGGTCCGGTCCAGATGCGTTTCGGCCGCGGCGCTGAGCAGGGCTTCGCCGGCGAGCTTATTGGCGCCGTAACTGGAAATCGGGAGCATGGGCCCCGAGTCCTCGCTCAAAACGTCGTCCCGCTCGCCGTATACGGCCGATGTGGACGCGAACGCGATCCTGCGGATTCCTAAGGACTTTGCCGTCTCGATCATGGCAAACGTCGTTTGCAAAGTCCGTTTAAAATCGACCAAGGCATCCTTCGCCCCGGCGGGGATGTCGCTGTTCGCCGCCAAATGCCAGATGATGTCGGGACGCCCTCCCCACTTGGCGGCGGCGGATAACGATTTGAGTGCTTGCGCGGCCGCGCTCAAGTCGCTTTTAATGAAGTAAAACCGGGGATTTTTCCGCGCAAGATCCAAATGCTCTCGTCTGCCCAAAGAAAGGTCGTCCGCGCCGCTGACCTGATCCCCGCTTTTCAGAAGAGAATCGGCCAGCTGACTGCCGATAAAGCCTGCGATGCCGGTTATGAAGTGGTGCATTTGGGGTTGAGGGATTTGCAGAGCCATTGCATGCACATGTGGCCGATGATGAGCTGAAGGTCCTCTGCAACCTGCATGTCGTCAATTTCGAAGTGGATCGGGTTTTGGGAAATCTCTTTGCAGCGTCCCCCGGAATAGCCCAGAATGGCGAAGGTTTTCATGCCTTTGGCATTGCCCGCTTCGAGGGCCTTGACCACGTTGGGCGAGTTCCCGCTTCCCGAAAGGGCGATCAGCACATCGCCCGGCTTTGCCTTGATGTTGATTTGCTGGGCAAAGATGGCGTCGTAGGCGATGTCGTTGGCGATCGTCGTGATCACCGCCTGGTTCGCGCTGAGCGCCTCGACTCCGACACCGCCCCCCTTGATCTTGCCGGCGCAGATCAAAAGATCGTTGGCGATGTGAAGGGAGTTGGCCGTGCTTCCGCCGTTTCCGCACAGGTAAACGGTGCGGCCTTCCTTCCAGCAATCTTGAATCGCGCTTGCCAGATGCGGGACCTTGTCCATGGCGCCCAGCTTGAGCGCTCGGACGAGTTTTTCGGAATACTCAAGGATGTGCTGGCGCATAAAAATCCCCTTTTGTTTTGAAATGCCGTGGAATTTGGCCGAGGATTGCGTGGACCCTTTTTTTGAAGGCATCGAACGAAAAATAAGAAAGGCCTTCCGGAACGACGCCCTTGGCGCGCTTGAGCGCCTGCGCAATGCCGCAAATAAGCTCTTCTTGATTGAACGGGTCCACAAGAATACCCAGCTTTCCATCCATAAGGGCCTCGCTGCTGGCATCCAATTTGCTGCCGACGACCGGCACGCCGCACGCCATCGCCTCGAGGTACACGATTCCGAAGCCCTCGCCTCGGGACGGCATCACATAGGCGTCCGCAAGGCGGTAGTGATCAGCTTTTTCTGCTTCTTCTACGTAACCGGCAAATACGACCCGGTCCAAAATTCCAAGGCTGCGCGCTTTGTCCTTCAAGCGTTCGCGATCGTTGCCGTCTCCCACGATCAGGTAGGCGATGTTGGGCACCTCCTTTGCCAAATGCGGGACAGCGTTCAAGACCTCGTCGATGCCCTTAAGCTTATGCTCCGAGCTAAGCCTTGCCAGGGTCATCAGGACCGTCTTGCCTTTAAGGCCGTAGCGCTCCAGAAGCGAATCCTTTTTTGGCCCCGGAGCGAAACGCGACAAATCAACCGAATTGGGAAGAATCATGCCGCGGCTGTCGGCAATTTGGGACCACTTCAAGAAGCGCGCTTTCGTAAAGTTGCTGACGGCAATAAAAGCGTCCATTCGCCGGGCCGCCCAATTCGTCAGGAAACCTCTTGTCGGGGTCCAGGCATCAATGCCATGGAT
>JAHFFL010000068.1:0-2579 GCA_023247955.1 Candidatus Omnitrophota bacterium | reverse complement strand
TCAGAACAACGGGCGCGCCCGTTATGAGTTTGACGAGGTAAGCCGCCGGACACAGATTGATGTGCCCGCAAATGATCAAGTCCATGGATTTATGCGCCCTTGCGACAGCCAAGAGCGCGGCCAAGTATTTAAATTTGCCATTCAGACCGCTTGTCACGTAATTTAATTTTGAAGGCAGGCTTCCCGGATTTTCCGGCATCAATCGGGGAACAGCAATGACCTCCTGACAGTCCGGATGAAGCGCAAGCGCGGTCAAAAAGTCGCGGTTGAATTTTGCGATCCCTCCGAGACCGCCGAATCCGTCGCTGATGAGAACGAGTGTTTTCACTTTTTATGAGACCTTCAAGCGGCCATCCGGTTATAAAGTTCGTAGGCCCAACGCCGCGACCAATGACAGCCGGGCCTTACGAGATTCTTAACTTTTTTCCAGGAACTGAAATTCGTGTCGGATTCCAGCCAGTCGTTCATGGGGACGAAAAACCCCGTTTTTTTTCTTTTCAGGACTTTGCCGAGCAAAGGAACGGAGGGAGAGCGGCCAAGCAGGGTCTTTCCTCCGCTTCCCTTCAAAGCGACCAGCATCGGGGCGATTTTTCTTAAGAGATGAAAGTCCACGTAGGGAACGCGGATTTCCAGCGAATGGGCCATTCCCGCCCAATCCGCGTCCCGCAATAACTGGTTTTTTAAATACATCGTTGATTCCATCGCGGCGACTTTTGCAAAATCGGTCGAGGGATCCGACGGAAGCTGAGATTGAATCGCTTTCAGGGCATTGAGTTTTTTCATGCCGGCTTCGGCCAGCGCCTCGCCGACAAGCGCCGGAATCTCCCACGGCATGAAGAGACCCCGCCGCAAGAGATAAGCGCCCTCATAAGTGTTTCCGTATTCGAATAAACCGGAGACTTTGGGCGACACGCCGCTTGGCAGAAGAAGCGAAAGCAAGCGCCGGCTTAACGGCCCAAAAGAAGGAATGGCGGCAAATAAGGCCGTTGTTCTCACGCATAGCGGGATGTCGCTGAACGACGGGTACCCGCCGAACAACTCGTCTCCCCCTAAGCCTGACAGCGCGACTTTGAAGCCGTCTTTTGAAGCGATTTTGCTGATAAGGTACGTATTGATGCCGTCGATCGTGGGCTGGTCCATCGCCTCAACAATCTCCGACAGTGCGGCCCGTGCGGCATCTTGATCAATTTGACACGTCAAATGACGGGTGCCGTAAGCTTTGGCCATTTCCGACGCCAAAAAGGACTCGTCGGCTCTTCGGTCTATGAATTCCGGGAATTTCAGCGTGATCGTCGTGATTTCTTTGATGCCGGCGTCTCTTGCGAGGCCCGTCAAGGAGCCGGAATCAATTCCCGAGGAGAGAAAAATGGAGACGGGCACGTCGGACGTGAAGTGATATCGGACGGATTCCAGAAGCGCCTCCCGGAGCCTCGCCGGAATCTCATTCCGAGAAAAGCGGACTTTTGTATTCATCGCCTCCTGGTAAATTTGCGTGACGGTCAGGTACCGCGCCGGTTCCGACGGGCCTTTTGCGTCGACCCATAAAACGCTTCCGGCCGGTACTGCGCGGATGTTTTCATAAAGCGTGTAAGGTTCCGGCACGGACCCATAGAGAAAAAAGCCGACAATCCCTGCCGGGTCCTTGGCCTTTGAGACTTGCTTGTCCGCAAGCAGGGCTTTGACTTGAGAGCTGACGCGGAAGGTTTGGCCGTCATCCGCGTAATACAGGGGTTTTATCCCGTAGGGGTCGCGCGCCAAAAGCATCGCTTTCTTTTCGCCGTCCCACAAAGCAAAAGCGAACATGCCCCTCAGTTCATTCACCATCGCGGCGCCCTTTTCACGGTAGAGATGCAAAAGGACTTCGGTGTCGGAGCCGGAAATGAAACGGCAGTTCTTGCTTTCGAGGTCTTTGCGAAGCTCTTTGTAATTGTAGATCTCGCCGTTGAACGTGACGGCCAACCGGCCGTCGGCGCTCAGCATGGGCTGGCGCCCTTTATCGGAGAGATCGATGATGGCGAGGCGCCGGTGTCCCATGCCGACTTTCCCGTCTTTCGAAAACCATTCTCCAAAGGAGTCCGGCCCCCGCTTCGACATGCGGTCGCGGATCATTCTCAAGGCATCCACGTCCACCTGCCGGGCCGCTTCGTGATAGGAAAATATGGCTGCTATTCCGCACATATTCGCTTAAAGCTCCGCCCTCTCGGTCACAGGGCGGCCGATGGGCATTTGACTTTGGATCCTTCGTCCGCCTTCGGCGGACTCAGGATGACATACCTGCGCGGGGATGACACACCTGCGCGAGAATGATCCGCCTACAGCAGTTCAGTTCGTCAGGTTTTCGACCAAGGCGGCGTCGACCTCGAGCGAAGCGGACGCCCGGAGGGCGTCGATCGAGATCACGACGCGGCACTTGCGGTCGTTTTTCCTGATCACAAAACCTTCCATTCCTCTAAAAATTCCCGCTCGCACGTAGACTCGGTCCCCTTCCCGGATGTAGGGAAAGGGCTCCAGGGGAACGTCGTTTTGGACCGCGGCCTTGAGGGACTCGATGACGGATTCTTGGATGGGGACCGGGTAAC
>JAHFFL010000067.1 GCA_023247955.1 Candidatus Omnitrophota bacterium | reverse complement strand
ACCCCCACCCATTAGTTAATCGAAAAATATTCGGAAGAAAGTTTGAACGAAAATAGGGCCCTGCGTCGTCTTGTGGAGCGAGAAGGATTCGTTCCGCACATTGCTAGAACACCCCCGCTGTGTTATGATGCGGGTTAAGTTTTATTCCAACATTTAAAAAGGCGGCCGCATCTTAGATGAAGAAGGATTTGCTCGAAACGCTCAAGGCAAGCAACGAAAAATTGCATGCTTTGGGGAGGTATCTTTGATGTGGAACGGCTGCAGGCCCGCATAAAGGCACTTGAAGGCGAGATTTCCAACCCCGATTTCTGGTCGAACGCCGACAAAAAAAACCCCGTGATTCAAGAACTCAAAAATTTAAAAAGTCAGCTGGCCCCTTTTGCCGCGCTGCAGCAGGAGCTGACTGACATCGGGGGGATGCTCGCCATCACCGAGGAAGGCGACGCCGAGTCCCTCAAGCATTTGGAGAGCGAATCCGCCAGAGTGGGGCAGGCGATTGAGCGTTTGGAGTTTCAAAAGCTTTTGGGCGGCCCCACTGACCGCAACAGCGCGATCCTCAGCATCAACGCGGGCGCGGGCGGCACCGAGGCCTGTGACTGGGCATCCATGCTGCTTCGCATGTACGGACGTTGGGCCGAGGAGAAGAAACACCGGGTGGAAATCATCGACATGCTGCCCGGAGAAGAAGCGGGCGTCAAGAACGTGACTTTCCTTGTCGAAGGCGAATTCGTTTACGGCCATCTGCGCTCCGAAAACGGCGTGCATCGTCTCGTCCGCATCTCCCCTTTTGATTCCAACAAAAGAAGACACACCTCGTTCGCGTCCGTCGAAGTCATCCCCGAAGTCGAGGACGATTTCAAGATCGATGTGAAAGAGGCGGACATCCGCGTGGATGTTTTTCGTTCGGGCGGCAAAGGCGGCCAGGGAGTCAACACGACCGACTCCGCGGTGCGCATCACGCATTTGCCGACGGGGCTGGTCGTGCAGTGTCAGAACGAGCGCTCGCAGATCAAAAACAGGGCGACCGCGCTTAAAGTATTGAAAAGCCGCTTGTACGAACGGGAGATGGGCAGGCGGGAAGAGGTGCAGCAGAAAAGCTACGGCGAAAAACAGGAAATTGCCTGGGGCAGCCAGATCCGTTCCTATGTGCTGCATCCCTACAACCTAGTGAAAGACCACCGCACGGATTTTGAGACCGGCGACGCCAGCGGCGTTCTCGACGGTGATCTCGACGGGTTTTTGGAGGCTTATTTGAGACACGAGGCGCAGAAAAAATGATCGGCTGGGTGCTTCGAAAAATAATCGGCACGCAAAACGAGCGGGTGCTGCGCCGTTTACGTCCGACCGCCGCGAAGATCACCGGCATGGAAGCGGATTTCGAGAAACTCAGCGATACCGAGCTTCAGGCCAAGACGGAGTATTTTCGTGGGCGCTTGAAAAACAACGAATCGCTGGATTCGATTTTACCGGAGGTATTTGCCGTGGTGCGCGAGACGTCGAAGCGCCTGCTCAAGATGCGCCATTTCGATACGCAGCTGATCGGCGGCATGGTGCTGCATGAGGGAAAAATCGCGGAGATGGCCACCGGCGAAGGCAAGACGCTCGTCGCGACGCTGCCGGTTTATCTGAACGCGCTCTCCGGAAAAGGTGTGCACGTGGTGACCGTCAATGATTACCTGGCCAAGCGCGACCGCGAATGGATGGGGCCGATCTATGAATTCCTCGGCCTGACGGTGGGCGTGATCCAGCACGGCTCTTCTCCCGACGAAAGAAAAAGGTCCTATGCGAGCGACGTGGTGTACGGGACCAACAACGAATTCGGTTTTGATTTCTTAAGGGACAACATGGTCAGGCATCTTGACCAGCGCGTGCAGCGGCCGCTTCATTACGCAATCGTCGACGAAGTGGACAGCATCCTGATCGATGAGGCCAGGACCCCTTTGATTATTTCGGGACCCAGCGAAGAATCTACGGACAAATATTACAAGATAGACAAAATTATCCCGCGTCTCGCCAAGGAAGACCACTACCAGATCGAAGAAAAGACACGCACCGTCGCGCTCACCGAAAAAGGCGTGAAGGTCGTCGAGGAGGCGCTCGCGGTGGAAAATCTTTATGACCCGAGCAACGTGGAGCTCGTGCATCACGTGAACCAGGCGCTGCGCGCCCACACGCTTTTCAAGAAGGACGTCGATTATGTGGTCAAAGACGGTGAGGTCCTGATTGTCGACGAATTCACCGGCCGGCTCATGCCGGGGCGGCGTTATTCCGATGGCCTACACCAGGCGCTCGAGGCCAAAGAAGGCGTGAACGTCGAAGAGGAAAACCAGACGCTCGCGACGATCACGTTCCAAAATTATTTCCGCATGTACAAAAAACTCAGCGGCATGACCGGCACCGCGCAGACCGAGGCGCAGGAATTTCACGAGATCTACAAGCTGGACGTGGTGGTGGTCCCGACCAACCGGCCGATGATCCGGAAAGACCATCCGGACCGCATCTACCGCACGCAGCGAGAAAAATTTAACGCCGTCGTTGATGAAATCACCGAGCTCCATAAAAAGGGACAGCCGGTGCTTGTGGGCACCGTGTCCATTGAGAAGTCCGAGCTTGTGAGCTCACTGCTCCGAAAACGGCATGTGCTGCACAACGTGTTGAACGCCAAGTATCACGAGATGGAGGCCGAGATCATCAAGCAGGCCGGGCAGGGGACGGCCGTGACGATCGCGACCAACATGGCGGGTCGCGGGACGGACATCGTGCTCGGCGAGGGCGTGAAAGACCTCGGCGGACTTCATGTGATAGGCACCGAGCGCCATGAGGCGCGGCGCATCGACAATCAGCTGCGCGGACGCTCGGGTCGGCAGGGAGATTTTGGTTCCTCCCGTTTTTATCTGGCGATGGAAGACGATCTCATGCGGATCTTCGGCTCCGAGAGAATCGCCGGACTGATGCAGAAGATGGGGATGGAGGAGGGGCAAGAAATCGAGCACCCGCTCGTCAGCCGCGCGATTGAGACCGCGCAGAAGCGCGTCGAAGGCCGGAATTTTGAGATCCGCAAACAGCTTTTGGAGTACGACAACGTAATGAATCTCCAGCGCGAGGTGATTTACGCCGAGCGGCGCAAGGTGCTTGAGGGCGAGAACTTGCGCGAGCATTTTCTTGGCATGATCGAGGAGGCCTTGGACGCGCTGGCCGGTGGCTATACCGTCGACTCCGAGGAAGTTTTCAAGGAATTGTCGGAACTCGTGCGCAAGGTGTTTCCGATCTCTCTTGAAGGGCTTGAAAGTTCGTCGGGCGACGCGCTGGTGGACGCGCTGATTGAGCGGGCCAAGGCCGCGTACCAGTCCAAGGAAAAGGAAATCGGCCCCGAATTCATGCGCCACCTGGAGCGCATGATTCTTTTGGACGTCGTGGACTCCAAGTGGAAAGACCATTTGCGGAGCATGGACAATTTAAGAGAGGGTATCGGACTGCGTGCTTACGGCCAAAAGGACCCTCTCGTGGAGTACAAACGGGAGGCCTATGAGGCCTTTCAGGAAATGATTCAGGCGATTAAGGAAGACGCGTTGGCATTTATTTTCAGGGTACAACCGGCCAGCAGACCGTCGATTGATATTTCACCTGTCGCTAAAGTACCGGTGAGCAGGCCTGCCGCGCCGCTTCAGTTTTTACATCCGACCGCCGAATCGGCGCTGAAGGCGCAGACTCCCCTTGAATCGACGATGAACGACGGCGTTTCTGTAAACGTGGCTTCTGCGGCGCCTGCTCACCGTCACCAAGGAAAAGTGGGGCGAAACGATCCCTGCCCCTGCGGCAGCGGCAAAAAATATAAAAAATGCCATGGGTCTTGACGGATGATCGAAGCGGCGAAACGCGTGCTGCGCCTGTTCCAGGGCCCGGTGCTGGCGACCCTCTCGGCCGTTCTTTTGGCGCTGCCGTTTTGTTGGGACGCGCTTTGGCCGGTCGCGTATTTCGCGTTCCTGCCTTTTTTTTATGCCTTGCGCCGCAAGGCCAGCTCGCAGATTTTTAGAATATCCACCCTGTTCGGTCTCGTCTTTTTTTTAATTGAAAGTTACCCCGTGATTTATGTGACGGTGGTCGGTTATCTTGCGCTCGCTTCCACCCTAGCCCTTTATTTCGCGCTGTTCGGTTATTTGGCGAGGCCGTGTCTCTTGATCCAGGCGGAGACCGGGAAAATGTATTACCGCGGCAGTTTAAAGGCCGTGTGCTTTGTGCCCGCGATTTGGGTGTTTTTGGAATATGCCCGCTCGTTTCTTTTTAGCGGCATGCCTTGGGGACTTTTGGCCTACAGCCAGGGGAAAAATCTCGTCGGGATTCAAATCGCTGACATGGTCGGGGTCTTCGGTGTTTCTTTTTTTGTGATGTTCGTGAACGTCGCGCTTTTTAAAATTCAGGAGGCGTATTTTTTTGACGGGGCGCCGGAAGAGGTAGGTTTTGACCGCCGCCGCGAGCGGCGCCGTTATCTTCTCCAGCTCACCGGCGCCCTGGGCCTTGGAATTTTACTGGTGGGCGCTTACGGAGGGATCACGTTGGCGCTTAGGGAGAACGTCGCCCCCCAGCGGGTCTTACGCGCGGCTGTGGTGCAGGGCAATATTCCCCAAGATCAAAAATGGGACACGCGCATCAAGAATATTATTTTTGAAAAATACAAACGACTCACATTCATGGCGGCGCTGGAGAAACCGGACCTGGTGGTGTGGCCCGAGACCTCGTTTCCGGGATATCTCGAGGACGAACCGATTCTCGCGGCCAAGCTGCGCAGTCTTGTGCGCCATTCGGGGACGCGGGTGCTGGTCGGCGCTCCGACGCTGGGCAATCTCGATCAGGGACTGCGTTTTTACAACAGCGCGATGTTGTTTGGCGCCGACGGGGAGGAGAGGGCCAGGTACAGCAAAATTCGCCTGGTTCCTTTCGGGGAGTTTCTACCGTTTGAGCCACTCTTGGGTTTTATGCGCCGCCTGGTCCCCATTCCTCATTTCAGCCCCGGAAGGGAAAAGGTTCTGTTTGAGCTTATCGGCCTAGGCCAAAAGAAAAATGAACGTGCGAAGTTTGCGGTCCTGATTTGTTATGAGGACATTTTTCCGGAGCTTGTGGGGTCGTTCTGTCACAACGGCGCCGACTTCCTCGTGAACATCACCAACGACGCGTGGTTCGGCCCGACCTCAGCGCCTTATCAGCACGCCCAGGCCTCCGTGTTTAGGGCGGTGGAGAACCGCGTCCCCGTGATACGCGCGGGGAACACGGGGCTGTCCTGTTTTATTTCTCCCGAAGGGAGAATCCTCTCGCGGGTGCAGGACAAGGGCCAGGACATTTTTGTCACCGGATACAAGGCACAGGAGCTCTCTTTAAGAAAAACCACGACCCTCTACACACGGTTTGGCCACTTCTTTTTTCTAGTCCCGGCCTTTCTTTGTTTCCTGGCTTATCAAGACAACGCCAAACGCCACCCTTACAGTAAGCTTTGATCCCTAGTGCGTTGACATCTTTAGGTCAAGTCTATATAATGAATTTTTTACTTATAACATTACGAAAATCAAGGGGTTATGACCCTTTAAAAGGCTGAATAGGAGAGCTTTGTTTTGAGCGATTTGATCCAAGAACGTCGGAAAAAGCTGGAGGCCGTCCGCGTGCTGGGCGTGGACCCTTTTGGCGGAAAGTTTTTAAAAGATTATCCCATCAGCGCTCTCACCGAGCGCTTTGAGGACAAGAAAAAAGTACGTACTGCCGGCCGGCTTTCCGCGGTACGGCTCATGGGCAAGAGCGCATTTTGTGATCTAAAGGACGAGACAGGGCGCATCCAGCTTTATGTGAAACCGGACACGCTCGTGGAAGAAGAACGCCGTTTGTTTGAGCTTTTGGATATCGGCGACATCCTGGGAGTTGAGGGTGAGCTTTTTAAAACCAAGACCGGTGAGATTTCCGTTCATGTGGACAAACTGTGTCTTTTGTCCAAGAGTCTGCGGCCGTTGCCGGAGAAATGGCATGGGTTGAAAGACGTTGAGGTACGTTACCGCCAGCGTTACTTGGACTTCATTGCAAACGATAGCGTGAAGGAGATTTTCAGGAAACGTTCTCTGGTGATTCGTTCGATACGCAGATACCTCGATGAAAAAGGATATTTGGAAGTCGAGACGCCGATGATGCATCCGATCCCGGGCGGCGCGGCCGGCAAACCCTTTAAGACGCACCACGAAGCGCTCGGCATGGATCTTTATCTGCGCGTGGCGCCGGAGCTTTATTTGAAACGGCTCTTGGTCGGTGGTTTTGACAAGGTGTATGAAATCAACAAGAGTTTCCG
>JAHFFL010000066.1 GCA_023247955.1 Candidatus Omnitrophota bacterium | reverse complement strand
TCTTTGACGGACTTATCGGCGTGGACGTCAACCGGATCATAAGGAATATTTTTCTCGGCGAGTACTATTTTTACTTCCCGTGAATTTCCGGATCTTGGAAAACAAAAGAGCTTCATCCTCTCCTCCTAAAACTATATTAAAAATCTGAGTGAATTACACAGATTTTAAGAACGATTGCTCGGATTAAACTGTAATCCGTGTAATCCTCTCCTAAGCTGTGTAATCGTTTTTCTATTGTATCATAATTCCCGTCGAATCAACTCGACCACCATCTGCATAAACAGCGGCTCGTCAAGGACGGTAGCGGCGCGGGTGTAATTCAGTCCCAGCCCCTCGGCGAGGGATTTTGCCTCTATATCAAGGTCATAGACGACCTCGGCATTGTCGCAGAGGAATCCCGAAGGGACGAGCAGCACATTTTTAAAGTGGGTCTTGTCAATCCCGCGAATTGCCTCCAAGACGTCGGGACCGAGCCAGGGGTCCCGGGGATCGCCGCTGCGGCTTTGATAAGCCGCCGACCACCCTTTAATCCCCAGTTTTTGACTGACCCGAGACGCGTGTTCCTCAAATTCTTCGGTGTAGCGACTCTCGCGGGCCATCGCCGACGGAATCGAATGCGCCGAATAGATAAAAAAAGTTTCATTCCTTTCCGGCTCCGGAATGGAAGGAATTTTTTCCCGGATTCGGTTCGCTTGAGATTCCACGAAGAGTGGATGGGAATAAAACGGCCTCGTATAAACGATTTCCGTCTTGCCTGCGACTTTTTTTCGTTCTTCCTCAAATGCCGCGCGGTACCTTTCAAAACTCGCTTGTGAGCGAAACGACGACAACACAAAAGCTGCTGCAGACCGGATACCCAGCTTCCCAAGTGACAAACATAAATCACCCAGAGAAGGGATAGAATGCCTAAACCCAACAAGCACGGGAACTGAAACGCCCTGTCCGTTTAAACACGCTTCAAGCAATTCCCTAAATCTCTCCACATGGGCATTATAGGGAGACCTGCCGCCGAGCGCCGCATAGTGCCGGCGCACCTCCGCTAGACGCGCGTCGGGAATATTCCTTCCCTCCAAAACACTTTTTAAAAACGGCTCTAGCCCTTGCGGCGAGGCAGGGCCTCCAAAGCCGATTAAAAGCACCGCCGTATTAAAATTTTTCACAAGTACCCCCAATGTCATTGCGAGCGTAGCGAAGCAATCTCTGTGCGCATAGATTGCTTCGTCGTCCGCCACTAAAACGTCAGCGGACTCCTCGCAATGACAGCTACCTCCTGCTCAACTCATGTACCATTTCCACAAGCGCCACTACATTTTCAACCGGCGTATCGGGAAGCACGCCGTGCCCCAAATTAAAAATATGCCCCGGCCGGCCGGCGGCCTGCTTTAGAATCGATTGGACTTCGCGTCTGATTTCCGCCAAAGACGCCGTGCACAGCATCGCTGGGTCCAGGTTTCCCTGAATCGCTTTTGTCTTGCCTATTTTTTCCCAGGCCTCGTCCAGCTGAATGCGGTGGTCGACCCCCACGATGTCCCCTCCCGCCTCGCTGAAAAGTCTTAAGAAAGGCCCGGTGCCCGTCCCGAAATGAATTACGGGGACGCTCGTATCCAGCATTTGAATCAACCGCGCCGAATGAGGCAGCACAAAAGCCCTGTATTCCTCGGCGCTCAGGCAACCGACCCAACTGTCAAAAATCTGTAGGGCCTGCGCTCCCGCTTTGCTTTGGGCGTTCAAGTACTTTGCTGTCGCGTGCGTGATTTTTTCCATCAGCATCCCCCAGACCTGGGGCCTTTGGCGCATCCACTCCTTGGTCGACGCGAAATCCTTGGAAGGACCTCCCTCGATCAGGTAAGAAGCCAGTGTAAACGGCGCGCCTGCGAAGCCGATCAGCGGCACGCCAGGTTTCAAGGCGCGGCGGGTCTGTCGAATGGCCTCGAGCACAAATCCCAGCGATGCTTCTGGCTCAATTTCCGGCAAACGCTCAATATCTTTGGGGGAATCTAGGGACCGACGTATCGAGGGTCCGTCTCCCTTCAAATAACTCAAGTCAAAACCGAACGGTTCGACAATTAAAAGAATATCCGAAAAAATGATCGCGGCGTCGGCGCCGATTTTCTCCTGGGCGCTGACGGTGATCTCGGTGACAAGGTCTTTATTTTTACAAATTTCAAGAAACGGGGTCTTCTCGCGCAAGCTGCGGTAGTCCTTCATGTACCGGCCTGCCTGGCGCATCAGCCAGACCGGGGTCACCGGCGTCTTTTCACGCCGGCAGGCCTTTAGGAAAATGCTATTTTGTGTCATTGCGAGCGCTTTTTGCGAAGCAATCTCTGTGCCGCATAGATTGCTTCGTCGCCTCCGGCTCCTCGCAATGACATCTTATCTCCCCTTCTTTTCCAAAACGCTCGGGGCTTTCTCGGCTACGGCCTGCACCAGCGGGCCCATCTTGGGGCTTTGGGGCTCGATGTCTATCGTGACGCCATACGAGTGGATCGCTTCGGAGCAGTCCGGCCCCACCGACGCGACCACCGTGCGGCTGAGCGCGTCTTTCAATTTTTGTGACGCTCCCCTCTTCTCCGCCACTTTAAAAAGATGGTGCGCTTGGACGGCCGTCGTGAAGAGTGCTGCGTCCACAGTGCCGGCGATAAGCCGCTCTATCGCATTTTCGAGCGGACCCAAATCATCCGGAAGCTCCCACCGGTAAACCGGGACAGTCAGGACAATGGCGCCACGCTGTTTGAGACCCTCCATCAGCAATTCGTTGCGCTCACCGTACTCCTGCACCGCGACGGTCACGCCGCGTACGGGTATGGAAGAATTTTGGTCCAAAGTCTTTAAAATTTCTTGCCAGGTATTCGGCTCAGGTACCGCGACCGCGTACGGCACGCCGAGCTCGCCCAGCGCGCGGATGGGCTTTGGCCCACGCGGCACGATCGAAATACTTTTTAGCGCCTCAATAATCTTTTCGCGCGGATAGCGCGTTTCCAAAACCTTGACGAGATAACGCGTGCCGACCCCGGTGAGAAGAATTAAGGTGGGGATCTTTTTCTGAAAAAGCAGTTCGGCGAATGAAAATGCCGCCGCGTTATTTTCAAGCGGCACTTCCTTCATGGCCGGCGCCGCGAGCGCCTCAGCGCCCTGCAAACGCAGGAGATCCCCGAGCGTCTTGGAAAGACGGCTCTCGAAATAAACGACGCGAAGGCCACTTAGTTTAAGTTCTTGAGACATACACCTCACCTGTCAACAACTTCCTTATACACCGTTTCCAGCTCATCCGCGAACCGCTCTATCGAATAAGCCTGGCAGGCCGTTTCATAGGCGTTTTTGGCGACGGTGCCGGCGGCCTCGGGATTTTCCAAAATAAATTTAAGCGCATTCTCGAGCTCGCGCGCGTTTTTGGGCTCCACGAGAAATCCATTCACGTGATTGCGGATGATCGAGTTGATCGCCCAGATGTTGGTCGCGACGACCGGGACTTTGGCCACCATCGCCTCGAGCATCGCCAGGCCGAAACCCTCGCGAAACGTCGCCGGGTGCGCGAATACGTCCATCACCGAGAGAAGCTCCGAAGTATCGGGCGTTGACGGAATCAAAGCGCTTTGCCGGTCGAGGCCATGGCGGCGGACAAGTCCCTCAAGCCGCTTGCGTTCTCGGCCGTCGCCGACAATCAAAAGAAAAATATCGGTGTGTTTTTTCTTCAAGCTCGCAACCGCCTCGACCAAAACCTCATGGCCTTTGTCACGGACAAGCCGCGAGACCGATCCGATCACGAAAGCGCCTTCGCCGATGCCGAGCCGGCGGCGGATTTCGGACGGATTGTGGGACAAAAAATTTTTTCGGTACGCCAGAATATCAATTGCGTTGAAGATAATGCGGATTTTCGAAAAAGGGACACGGTGCGTCTTCTCAAGTTCCTCGGCGACCAAGGGACTAATCGCGATCACGCGCTTCCCCCATGCCGGGTAAATTTTACGGCCGAGGCGGCGGCGGTAAAATCCGTGCGCGGTGCTGACGAATGGGACTTTCGTAAAAAACGAAACGAGCGCGGCCAGCGCCTGGGTCACCCGGGTGTGTGCATGTAAAAGATCGAATCGATCGCGCCTCACCAGCTCCACGATTTTTGGAAGCGCAAAAAAAAGCTTGGGACTTAAAATATTTTTGGTGCGGATGGAAAAATAACGCACCCCGATGGCTTTGTCACGTAAAGCATCCTCGAGCTCGCCTCCCGCCGAAAGCACCTCCACCGTATGCCCGCGTTTGGATAAAGCTGCGCTTGCCTCATATACGTAAGTACTTATACCACCTACATTTAGGTGAGTAGTCAACTGAAGGATTTTTAGGGGCTTCTCGTTCATCAACTATCATTATACCTGCAAAACGCCCGTAAACGCCAGCGGCTTCAAGATCCACGGACCGGCTTGTTTGGGATGATTTTAATCGACGAAAGACCGTGGAGAGGCACGGCTGACACGCGGGGGTGCATTGCGTAGCCATCTTTGCCGGGGTGCAAAACCCATAGATGAGCCAGTGACAATTCTGAAACGGCCGAGAGCATGGAGGGCGTGACTGTCGGAGCTTCGTTGAATTTCGCCTCGATGCCCCACAAACGCCCCCGGCTCTGAAAGAGCAGATCCAATTCCGCCCCGGTATGAACGCCCCAAAAAAAGACCTCCTCTTCTCTCAGGGCAAGATGGGTAATCGCCTGCTCGAGAGCGAATCCTTCCCAAGAAGCGCCGAGCTTCGGATGGGAGAGCACATCGTCCGGTGTTTTTAAAGACAGTAAGGCATGAAGAATTCCCGAGTCGCGGAAATAAATCTTCGGTCTTTTAATGAGACGTTTTTTGGTGTTGTAACTCCACGGCTGAATTTGGCGCA
Organism: Candidatus Omnitrophota bacterium; assembly: GCA_023247955.1. Classification (GTDB taxonomy): domain Bacteria; phylum Omnitrophota; class Gorgyraeia; order 2-02-FULL-51-18; family 2-02-FULL-51-18; genus JACPAX01. The sequence continues at coordinate 1,591 of JAHFFL010000066.1, read as the reverse complement.
CCAGAAAAGTGCCGGATAAAACGTCCAGGTATCTTTTCATGCTGCTGTCCGACGAAGCCAGGTTTTGGCCGATTTCCGAAGCGTTGAATATTTGCCCATGGTAGTGGGCAAGCATCGTCCAAAACCGCCTCAGCGTTTTCGCCGGAATTTTCAGGCTCAGGCGAGGCACGTCTCTTTCCAAAAACGTCGTAATGAAGTCCTGCCGCCATTCGAAGGATGCCTCGTCATTTTTTGACAAAAAAGAACGTGGGAAACCTCCGCGGACCCAAAGCTTCCGGACGGGAGCGTCGGGCAAGGTATCCAGGGAAAAACCCTCTATCTCCACATAGCTGATGCGGCCGGCGAGCGATTCCGAACTTTGGGCCAAAAGATCCCGCGAAGCGCTCCCCAAGATCAGGTATCGGGTGGACGGCTGTTTGTCCACGAGCACCCGCAGAGCCGGAAAGAGCTCCGGGCGGCGCTGAATTTCATCGATGATCACGTACCCCTTGAGAGGTTCAAGCACAAGAGACGGATTATCCAGTTTGGCGACGGCGGACGCGTCTTCAAGATCAAAGAAGTGTATTTTTTCCGGTGGGTGCAGCTTCGCGAACTGCCGGGCCAAGGTGGTCTTGCCGCATTGCCTTGGCCCGAGAACCGCTACGATCGGGGAGTGCTTAAATCTTCGGGTTAATAGCTCAAGTTCCTTTCGCCGGGTGATTTCCATGATTCAAGGATACCATGAAATTTTCTCATTTCAAGAGAAATTTTCATGGTCCTTAAACCGCCGTGTCGACGGTGGAAAGCTGCATTTCTCTTTCTTTTAAGGCCTCGCCGATCTTGCGGAACACGCCCATGTAGACCAGCCGGTTGCCTATTTTCTTGACGCCCGGAATAATCGCTCGCCCATAGGTGACGCGCACGGCGAGTGCCGCCGTCAGCATGTCGCGTACCGCGGCTTTAGGATCACGCTCGAGAAGGAAAGTATCCTCGGCGCCGCCAAGCGTGATGGTACCACTGTCGGCCAAGGCGATCGGATGCTCGAATTTTTTGCCGAGATCGTTTAGCGTCTCAAGACCGGGCGCGACAATCACTTCGTCAAAAACCTTAGCGAGCTCGTCCACACGTGCGTCGCTCGGCGCTATCGCGACAAAACGTACTTTCATTTCGCCGGGCCACTCGCCCCTCTTCTGTTTACCCGCGATCTCGCTTTCAAAACGCGCTTTCTCGCTGAGGAGATCTCCTCCCAAGAGACTCTCGTGCACAAGCATCGTGTAGGTAACCGGCTCGGCATTACGGCCGATGATTTCCGAGATCGCCCGCTTGAGGCGCGCAATAATCTCGCTGGTCACTTGCTTCAAGCGCGAGATGCGCGTCGAAGAAAGATCCGACGGTTTCACAAACTCCGCCACTGCGCGAGTCGCTTGAAGCGCGTAAGCGACCTCCGCTTCACCGCTCGCGGCAACCGAAGCCCGCTCAAAGTTTTCGGCGGCATGCTTAAGCCCTTCATTGACGCTGACGGACCCCACGATCAGCGATGAGCCAAAACCCCTCACCGCCTGATACGGAGCCGGCTTCGGAGACGCGGCTTCGATTTCTTTGACGGCTTGTT
>JAHFFL010000065.1 GCA_023247955.1 Candidatus Omnitrophota bacterium | reverse complement strand
AAACTTGCAGACCTTTTTCCGGATAAACTTTTTCTTTTTCAGGTCTGTCTTTTTCTTCATCCGCTTTTTTTCGAACATGCTTTCTCCTTTAATTTAAAACGGCACTTCGTCCGCCGGTTTTCCGGCTTCGGGCATCTCATCGAGCTGTATCTCGCCCATCTCTTCCTTGGCCGCCGGCGCGTCGGCGAATTCCGCCTTGTCCTTAACGGTGCCGGTACCGCCTCTCAGAAACTGCACGTTAACGGCGATCACCTCGAGCGTGTTTCTCTTCTGCCCATCCGGCCCGTCCCAGCTCCTGCTCTGCAGCCGTCCCTCGACAAATACGGGGTTCCCCTTCTTCAGGTATTCCCCGCAAACCTCGGCCATCCGGCCCCAGACGACGACGCGCACAAAGCTGACTTCCTCTTTTTTTTCTCCGCTTTGAAGTTTGTACACGCGGTTCATCGCCAACGTAAAACTCGCGACCGCCGAGCCGCTAGGGATATAACGCAGTTCAGGATCTCTAGTTAGATTCCCTATCAAAAGTGCTTTGTTTAAAGTAGCCATAAAGAAACCTCCAACGGTCTATAAGTTTAAATCCGAAATCCTAATTTCAAAATCCCAAATTCGAAATTTGAATAACCAAAACACGCGTTTGGACTTTTGGTCATTGGGATTTTGGATTTGTTTCGGATTTCGTGCTTCGGATTTCGGATTTGATCATAACGCGTCTTTGTTCACCAAGAGGTACCTAAGCACATGGTCATTCATCCTCAGGGACTGTTCCAGCCGTTGGGTGTGTTTGGTCTCGAGCTGAAAATTGATGACGACGTAATTCCCCTCGTGCCTTTTCTTGATCTTGTAGGCCAGACGCCGTTTGCCCCATTCCTGGAGACTGTCGACCCGTCCACCGTTCTTTGAGACAAAATCCTGGATCTGGTGGACAATCCCCTTGGACGTCTCAGACGGCAAATCCGAATTGATGATGACCACGCTTTCGTAATTCCTCATTGGTAGATGCTCCTGGTTATTTATTAAATCGACTTAATTTATTTTGTGCCGCGGCAAAACCTTCTTCGGCCCACGCCTTGCAAACCAAAGCGGCCCTCTCCACAATAACAGGCAATGGGTCTTGCTCTTCAGGCAAAAAGGGTTGTAAAACAAAACCGACTAAATCTTTCGGCATTTCCCCGTTGCCGACGCCTACCCGCAAACGGGGGAAATCTTGAGAATCGATCGCTTCAATGACCGATTCAAGACCGTGATGTCCGCCGGCGCTGCCGGATGGTCGAAGCCGCAATTTTCCAAACAGGAGATTGACATCATCACAAACAACCAGAATTTCTTCTTTTTTTGCGTCAAGCGCCCGAACCGTGCCGCCCGTATTATTCACATAAAGGGCGGACTCTAACAAAACCGTATCGCGGTTAAACCGCGCTTCCAACCCTCGGAAATGCCTACTTTCCTTCCACCGGGAGTCCCGGCTTCCGTGTTCAGCCAGCAGTTTCTCTACGACCTGGAAGCCAACGTTGTGCCGCGTATTGCGGTACTCTTTGCCTGGATTTCCGATTCCGATAACAAACTTCAAAACCTTATTTCTTCTCCGGCTTTGCCGCTTCTTTCACCTTCGGCGCTTCCTTCGCCTTTGGTTCTTCCTTGCCGGCCGCGGGTTTCTCGGCTTCCTGCCTGCCGGCAGGCATGGCCTCATCCTTCTTCTCGCGTATCACTTCGAGCTCAGGGGCCTCGGCCGGGGTCTCTTCCACTTTTTCTTCGTGGAACTTCACCTGGAAAAGCAGTGTGTCCGGATCATTGAGGACCTTGATCCTCTCAGAGAGCTTAAGGTCCCTCACGTGGACGGAATCGTTAAGTTTAAGGTTTGAGACGTCCACATCGAGATGCGCGGGAATATCCGTCGGAAGACACTGGACTTTAAGCTCGCGAAGCACGTGTTCCAGGATACCGCCTTCCTGCTTCACGCCTACCGGCTCCCCGAGCGCCACCACCTCAACTTCGACGGTGATTTTCTCCGTCAGGGAAATCTCGTTAAAATCCACGTGCAGGATGTTGCGCTTCACAGGATCGTGCTGGACCTCTTTGATAATCACGGCGCGCGGCTTGGGCTTTTTTTCCTTATCGATCGTCAAATTGATCAGGACGTTTTCTCCTCCGGCAGAGCGGATAATCCTGGAAATTTCCTTATCCACAACCGTGATCGACACCGCTTTTTCCCCGCGATGATAAACTACGGCAGGCACCTGGCCGACGCTCCGAAGTTTCTTCACGCCCCGCCTGCCTTTTTCTTCCCTCAAACTCGCTTTTAAATTGATCTGTTCCATAAAGATTACTCCTTTTCGCTTAAATCCGAAATTCTAATCTCGAAATCCGAAACAAATCCGAAATCCTAAATTCAGATGTTCCAAACACTGTTTAGAGTTTTTGTCCTTCAAATTTTGAATTTGTTTCGTATTTCGTGCTTCGGATTTCGGATTTCGGATTTTAAACAATTCTTGTTTAATTAAATAAACTGCTCACAGACTCCTCATCGTGGATCCTCCGGATGGCCTCGCCCAAAAGCGGCGCTACCGAAAGAATCCTGAAAACCGGGTCTTTTTTCTGCGCGGAAAGCGGGACGCTGTCGGAAATGATAAACTCCTCGATCGCCGATTTTTTGATCCTCTCGAGCGCAGGCCCCGAGAGAATCGGATGCGACACGGCCGCGTAAATTTTAAGGGCGCCGGCTTTTTTGAGCGCAGCTGCGGCTTCGCAGATGGATCCGGCGGTCGCCACGAGATCGTCTACGATCACGATGTTTTTCTTTTTGACTTCGCCCAGAATATTCATCACTTCCGCACGGCGGTCGTCGATACGCCGCTTGTCCACGACAACCAGCTCGGCGTTTAATTTTTTCGCGTAGGCGCGCGCCATCTTGATCCCGCCGACATCCGGCGAGGCCACGACGAGATTCTTCATCCTCTTTTTCTTGAAATACTCCACGACCGGATTCGCGGCAAACAGATGGTCGAGCGGGATGTCAAAGAATCCTTGGATCTGGCTCGCGTGCAGGTCCATCGTGAGGATGCGGTCGGCACCGGCGGCCTCAAGCAGATTGGCCACGAGTTTGGCCGTGATCGGCACACGCGGCTGGTCTTTGCGGTCCTGGCGCGCGTAGCCGAAATAGGGCATCACCGCGGTGATCCTTTTGGCCGAAGCGCGCTTGACGGCGTCTATCATGATCAAAAGTTCCATGAGGTTGTTGTTGCTCGGCGGACAGGTCGGTTGAATAATGAACACGTCGCGTCCGCGCACGTCCTCATTGACCTTGACGCGGATCTCGCCCTCGCTGAACGTCGCCACCAGCGCGTCGCCCAGCGGAGTCTTCAAATATTTGGCAATCTGGCGGGCAAGCTCTGGATTTGCGTTGCCCGTAAAAATTTTTAATTGACCGTTCATGTTTTTCTTAAACCCGCTTCAGTATTTTAGCCGGCACGCCGGCCACGACCTTGCCCGGGGGGACATTCTTACCTTTGGTCACTACCGCTCCCGCCCCGGTCTTGGCGCCTTTGCCGACAGTCACCGGCGCGACGAGAACGGTGCCGCTTCCGATTTGGGCCCCGTCCCCAATCACCGTCCGGTGTTTCTTTTTTCCGTCAAAATTGGCCGTGATCGTGCCGGCGCCGACATTCACCGACGCGCCGATTGTGGCGTCGCCGATATAGCTCAAATGTTTGATCTGCGTCTTTTCACCGACCATCGATCTCACCACTTCGACGAAATTACCGATCACGCAGCCGTCGCCTATCTTGGAATTTCCTCGAAGGCGCGCAAACGGGCCGATCACGCAATTTTTGCCGATCACGCAGCCGTCCTCGATCACGGTATTCGGCAGGATCACGGTATCATGCCCTATTTCCACACCGGCGTCAATGGTCGTGGATTTGGGGTCGCGGATGCGCACCCCGCGCTCACTCCACTTGTCCAAGATCTTCTGCTGCATCAGCCCTTCCGCCGTTGCCAAGTCTTTTTGGGTGTTGATCCCGAGCGTCTCTCGGGAGTCTTCGGCGCGCACCGCCGCCACGTTTGCCTGCCCAGCCAAAATCCCCACCGCGTCGGTCAGGTAATATTCCTTCTTCAACGGATTTCTGGACACCTGCCGTAGCGCCGCAAAAAGCGCGGCTTGCCCAAAAACGTAACAGCCGACATTCACTTCCCGCAGGGCCTTTTCGGCGGCGCCGGCGTCCGTTTCTTCGACAATGCCCCGGACAAAACCCGCGGAGTTCTTAAGGAGCCGGCCATAACCCGTGGGGCTCTCCATCCGCACCGAAAGCATCGCGCCACCGCCAGCGTTACGACGATAAGCGCCGACCAACTTTTTGAGAGTCGCGGACGACACCAACGGGGTATCGCAATAAAGAACAAGCACCGCGCCCTGAAAACCCGAAAGCGCCCTCTCGGCCTGCCGCACTGCGTGTCCGCTGCCGAGCAGACGGCGCTGCTCAACCACCGCCGCGCGGTTTCCGACTTCGCGCCGCACCAGCCCGATCTTGTAGCCGGCGATTACAACGATCTTTTCGGCACCCGCTTCCCTGGCCGCCTTCAGCAAATGGCCCAGCATCGTCTCGCCGCAGATGCGGTGCAGTGCCTTCGGCGATTCGGAACGCATGCGCGTCCCCCGCCCCGCCGCGAGGATCACCGCCGCGAGCTTAGGCAATCTTTTTATTTTCGCTTTTCTTGTCAATCAACAGCGGCCGCTCGCGGCCCACCACCGTGGACTTGCCAATCACGCATTCCCGAACCTCTTCCATCGAGGGGAGATCGTACATCACGTCCAGCATCACCTCTTCCAAAATCGCGCGTAGTCCCCTGGCGCCAGTGCCTTTTTTGAGCGCTTCTTTCACGATCTCTTCGAGCGCCGGTTCGGTGAACGTGAGCGTCACGCCTTCCATCTCAAAGAATTTCTGAAACTGGCGGACCAGCGCGTTTTTGGGCTTCACCAAAATATTCAAAAGGTCTTTCTCGTCCAGCGGCTCGAGAGTCGAGACCACCGGGAAACGCCCGACAAACTCGGGGATCATCCCGAACCTCACGAGATCCTCGGTCTCCACGAACGGCATGAGGGAACTTTTCTTTTCCCGGTTGTGGGCGTCTAAGTCGTGGGCGCGGAGCGCGGAAGAAAAACCGATTTGGCGCTTGCCGAGGCGGCGCTCAATGATTTTGTCGAGCTGGCTGAAAGTGCCCCCGCAGATAAAAAGGATATTTGTCGTATTCACCTGCACGTACTCGGCCTGTGGATGCTTGCGTCCGCCCTGCGGGGGGACATTGGCCACGGTCCCTTCGAGAATCTTCAGAAGCGCCTGCTGCACGCCTTCACCCGAGACGTCCCGGGTGATCGAGACATTTTCCGAAGTCTTGCCGATTTTGTCTATCTCATCGATGTAAACAATGCCCCGCTCGGCGCGCTGGACGTTGAAATCCGCGTCCTGCATCAGCCGCAGGATCACGTTCTCGACGTCTTCGCCGACATAACCGGCCTGAGTGAGCGTCGTCGCGTCGCAAATCGCGAACGGCACTTTAAGAATCTTCGCGAGCGTGCGCGCCAGCAGCGTTTTCCCCGATCCCGTCGGGCCGATCAAAAGCACGTTGGACTTCTCAAGCTCGACCCCGTCATTCGACGGGGCGCTTGCCCCGTTGGATGACCGGGCGACGTCCTGGGTGTCGCCCTGAAAATAGACCCGCTTGTAATGGTTGTAGACGCTGACCGAGAGCTGTTTTTTGGCCTGTTCCTGGCCGATCACGTATTCGTCGAGGATACTCTTGATCTCGTACGGTTTCGGAAGGTTTCTAAAAATCTCCGGCTCTTTTTTCTCGTTTTGTTTCTCGCGGGAGAGGATCTGATGGCAAAACTGCACGCAGTCCTCGCAGATCGTGACGTCCGGCCCCGAAAAGAGCTTTTCGTCGCCGCGGGACAGCTTCTGGCAAAACGAGCATTTTTGGACGGTTGTGGGTTTCATAAAGATCGCTTCGGCAAATTACCTTGAAAACTTGTCTTCAACGCTGCTATATTGTGTTCGAGCTTTGGTTCGACTTCGCTCACCATCCTGAGCACAGTCGAAGGATTGCCCTGTGGTGTAATGGTAGCACACCGCCCTTTGGAGGCGTGAGTCATGGTTCGAATCCATGCGGGGCAGATTTTAAAAAGTGGAAACGACAAAAACCTGCCGCGCCTTACCCTGCCGGCTCAAAAAACGCGCGGCGCGCTCGGCCCCGGCTTTGGAAGCGAAAACCCCAAATACCGAAGACCCGCTTCCCGACATCACGCTGCCCGCAGCTCCTTGACGCCTGAGCTCATTTTTAATCCTCAATATTTCTCTAAATCTTTTATTAAGAACAGCTTCCAGACTATTGACCAAGAGCTTCGAAAGACGTTCGAGCTGCCCTTTTCGAATAGAGTGGAAAAGCATTCTAGCATTGCTTTTCGGAGGTGTCAACTTCGCGCTTCCCCAGCTTGCGTAAGCCTCTTTCGTTAAAATTGAAAACTCGGGCTTCACGAGGCAATGCCATAATTT
>JAHFFL010000064.1 GCA_023247955.1 Candidatus Omnitrophota bacterium | reverse complement strand
TTCGTATTCCCGTCATCGCTTCGGGCGGCGTCGGGAATCTGTCGCATTTGGCCGAGGGGCTTACGGCAGGCCATGCGGATGCGGTGCTCGCGGCGAGCATTTTTCATTTTAAGGAATTTACGATTAAACAGGCCAAGACGTATTTAAAAAATAAAGGAGTCCCGATACGGCTATGAATGAGGAATCTTTTTTAAAAATCAAAAGCGCGCTCAAGTTTGACGCTCAGGGGCTTATCCCGGCGATTATCCAGGATGCCAAGAGCCGGCAGGTGCTGACGCTCTGCTATTTGAACGAGACCGCGCTAAAAGCCACACTGGAGACGGGTTTTATTCATCTTTTCCGGAGGTCGCAGAATAAGCTTATGAAAAAGGGCGAGACCTCGGGTCACACGCAGGCGGTGAAAGAGTTTCGCGCCGACTGCGAAGGCAAGTCCCTATTATTCGTCGTGGATCAAAAAACGGCGGGCTGCCACAAAGGGTATTTCAGCTGTTATTTTGAGCAAATCCAAAACGACGGCACGCGGAAAGTCACCGATCCTAAGGTGTTCGATCCCGAGAAAGTTTATTAGAGTAATGCAAGGGTATTTCCCGGATAAAAAAGAGTTTTTGCGGCTCGCCAAAAAAGGCAATCTCATCCCGGTTTACCGCGAGATCCTGGCCGACCTGGAAACACCGGTCTCCTCGTTCATGAAAATCGGCGACAATCCCTATTCCTATCTCTTGGAATCGGTGGAGGGCGGCGAAAAGATCGCGCGCTTCTCATTCCTCGGCGGCGCGCCGTCGAGGGTGTTTAAAAGCAAGGGCCGGACGATTTCCGTGCGGACGCCCCGTGGCGGAGAGAAGATTTACCGGACGCAGCATGACCCGCTGTACGAGCTTGAAAAACTTCTGGCGAAATTTCGCCAGGTCTCCTTGCCGGGACTCGGGCCGTTTTCAGGAGGGGCCGTCGGTTATCTGGGCTACGACACGGTCCGTTTTATCGAGAAGATCCCCAATAAAAATAAAGACACGCTGAATATCCCGGACGCCCTTTTCATCTTTACGGACACGCTATTTATTTTTGACCATCTGCGGAAAAAAGTCAAAGTTGTTTCCAATGTTTTTTTGGACGATTTTAAAGACGCCGCGTCGGCCTATGCGCATGCCGTGGATAAAATTGAGTCGGAGATACGCCGGCTGAAGTCCTTTGACGCCAAGCGTCTTTCGCCGTCGGTGCCGGGCCCAAAGGCGCTGCCCCGGATCGAGTCCAACATGAAGCGACCCGCGTTTGAGAAAGCGGTACTCAAGGCCAAACGCTACATCCGCAGCGGGGATATTTTTCAGGTCGTGCTTTCGCAGGCCTTCAGGACGCGCATGGACTCCAATCCTTTTGATGTTTACCGCGCGCTGCGTTCGATTAATCCGTCGCCGTACATGTTCTACTTGAATTGCGATGGGTTCCAATTGGTCGGCTCCTCGCCTGAGGTGCATGTGCGCTGCGAAGGGCGCAAAGCAGCACTGCGTCCCATCGCCGGGACGCGTCGGCGGGGAAAAAACGCCGCGGAGGATGCGCGGCTCGAAAAAGAGCTTTTGGCTGATCCCAAGGAACGTGCTGAGCATTTGATGCTGGTAGATCTCGGCCGCAACGACCTGGGGCGTGTCTGCGAATACGAGTCCGTGAAGGTGTCGGAATTCATGACGGTGGAGCGTTATTCCCACGTGATGCATCTGGTGAGCCATGTCGAAGGCAAGCTCCGACGGGACCGGTCACTTTTTGATCTGGTGCGAGCCACATTTCCGGCCGGCACGATTTCCGGCGCGCCGAAGGTACGGGCGATGGAAATCATCGATGAGCTTGAGAATCAAAAACGGGGGTTTTATTCGGGGATAGTCGGTTATTTCAGTTATTCCGGCAATCTGGACTCCTGCATCGCGATACGGACCATCCTTGTCAAGGACCGCCTGGCGACTGTCCAGGCGGGGGCCGGTGTCGTCGCCGATTCCAACCCGGGGCGTGAGTATCAGGAGACCGTGAACAAGGCCAAGGCCATGTTCAAGGCGATCGAAGCTGCCGAAAAAGGGGATTTATAAATGATTTTGATGATCGATAATTATGATTCGTTCACCTATAACCTTGTTCAGTATTTGGGTGAAATGGGCGAGGAGCTTAAAGTTTTTAGAAACGACGCGATCACCGTGGAGGGGATCAAGAAACTCAAGCCCTCGCGCATCGTGATCTCTCCCGGTCCCGGCAATCCCTCAGACGCCGGCGTGTCGAACGACGCGATACGGAAGCTCAGTCCTAAAATCCCCATCCTGGGGGTTTGTCTCGGCCATCAGTGCATCGGAGAGGTGTTCGGCGGCCGCGTGATCGGTGCCGCGCGGCTTATGCATGGCAAAACCTCGCAGATTTTTCATCAAGGCAACGGGATATTTCAAAATATCGACAACCCGTTTGTTGCGACAAGATACCATTCGTTGATTGTGGAACGGAAAAGTCTGCCGGCCGCGCTCGAGATCACCGCCGAGACCAAAGAAAAAGAAATCATGGCGCTCAAGCACAAAAAATTTCCCGTCTTCGGGGTCCAGTTTCATCCAGAATCTATTTTGACTCAGCCCGGTAAAGAAATCCTGAGGAATTTTCTGAAGCTCACCCGATGACTGCCCCCGACGTTTTTGATGACGCTCTCGCAAAACTCGCCCGCAAAGAATCTTTGGGCGAGCATGAGATGACGCAGGTGATGGAGCGGCTTGTCACGGGACAGGCAAGTGACGAGCGCATCGAAAAATTTCTTTTGCTGTTGCGGGAAAAACAAGAGACGGCCGGGGAGATTCTTGCGGCGGCGCGTGTGATGAGAAGCCATGCGATTAAGACAAGCCGCGCGCGATCGGCGCTTCTGGATACCTGCGGGACAGGCGGAGACGGTCGCCATACGTTGAATGTCTCGACGCTTTCGGCGCTGGTGTGCGCGGCGGCCGGGGCCCGCGTCGCCAAACACGGCAACCGGTCGGTGTCGAGCTTATGCGGCAGCGCCGATATCTTGGAGATGCTGGGACTTCAAATTGAGCTTTCGCTCGAACGGCTTGAGGCGTGTCTTGACGAGACAGGTTTCGCGTTTTTCTTCGCGCCTAAATTCCATCCGGCCACCCGTTACGCGATGCCGGCGAGAAAAAAAATACAGGGCAAGACGATTTTTAACGTGCTCGGGCCTTTGGCTAATCCGGCCGGAGTTGATTATCAGCTCCTTGGTGTGTATGAGGAACGCCTAGTCCTGGTGCTGGCACGGGCCTTGGCAGATCTCGGGGTTAAAAAAGCGCTCGTGGTTTACGGGATGGACGGCGTAGATGAGATCAGCATTTCCGACAAGACGCTTTGCGCAGAGGTGTCGCGTGGAAAAATCAGTGACTTGACGATCACGCCCGAAGAGATGGGACTTCAGAGGTCCAGGCTTGAGAATTATCAGGCCACTTCCAAGGACTCAAGCCGCGAGCTTGCTTGTAAGACACTGGCCGGAGAACCCGGCCCCGCGCAGGATCTGATTTGTCTGAACGCCGGCGCCGCGCTTTATACGGCGGAAAAAGTCAAATCAGTCAAAGAGGGTGTGGGCATGGCGCGGCAGGTGATAAAAAGCGGCGCGGCCATCGCGAAGCTCGAAGAACTCGTCAAATTCACGAATGGGTAACGGCTAAGATGACGATTTTGGACCGCATTCTCAAAGAAAAAAAAGAGGAGCTTAAGACGCTTAAGCGCCGCCGGTCTTTTGCGTCGCTTAAAAAAGAAGTTTCGCATCTACCCAAAAAAAAGCCAAGCTTTTTAAAAGTGCTGAAAAGTTCGAAGCGTTTCGCGGTGATTGCCGAGCTTAAGAAAAAATCCCCTTCCAAGGGAGTGATCTCCGGAAATTTTGACCCCCTGAAAATCGCAAAGGGCTATGAAAAGGCGGGTGCGGGGGCTTTATCGGTATTGACGGACCGGAAGTTTTTCGGCGGCTCCGCCGAGATCCTTTCGCGCGTTCGCTCGCGCACACGGCTTGCGATTTTAAGAAAAGATTTTATCTTGGACGAGTACCAGGTGTGGGAATCCCGTTTAATGGGCGCGGATGCGATTTTACTCATTGTCTCCGTGTTGTCCCGCCGCCGGCTTAAAACTTTGGCGCAAGCGGCGGCGCGGCTCGGGCTGGATGTCCTGTTTGAAGTTCACTCGCTTCGGGAGATAGAGAAACTTCTCCCGCTTCACCCCAAACTCGTCGGGATAAACAACCGTGATTTACACACGTTCCGCGTAGATTTACGCGTGACGGAAAAACTGATGAAGCGGTTGCCGAAAGATATTTTTGTCGTCTCCGAAAGTGGAATTCAAACGCCCGGTGATTTGATATACTTGAGAAACTTGGGCGTGCGCGCGGCGCTGGTGGGTGAGAGCTTTATGAAAGAAAAAAACCCCGGCGCGGCGCTGGGCCGGTGGATGAAAGCGCTTTAGATGACGCGCGTGAAGATCTGCGGCATCACCCGTGTACGTGACGCCGAGGACGCGATCGCGGCGGGCGCCGATGCGATAGGGTTGGTGTTCGCGCCCAGCCCGCGCCGTGTGAGTGTCGCCGAGGCCGAAGAGATAGCAAAGGCCGTGGGGCCGTGGGCGGCGACGGTCGGTGTATTTGTCAATGAAAAGACCGAAACGGTTTTGAAGATTGCCGCGCGCTGCCGCTTATCCGCGATACAACTGCATGGCGAAGAGGGTGCCGAGGCGGTCCGGCGTCTTTCCTTATATTATAAGGTGATCAAGGCGGTACGGGTGGCGCATCGCTCGGATGTATTGGCGGCGGAAAAGACCTCCGCGGAATTCATCCTGTGGGACACGAAGGTGAACGGATTTTACGGAGGAAGCGGGAAGTGTTTTGATTGGGAGCTTCTGCGTTCGGCCCGGACAAGGAAACCGTTCATTGTTTCCGGCGGACTTAATCCAGGGAACGTAGCGGACGCAGTGCGCGCGCTTGCCCCTTACGGAGTGGATGTGTCCAGCGGTGTGGAAATACGGCCTGGAAAGAAAGATTCGCGACTGGTCAGAGAGTTTATTCAAAATGCCAAACAAAAATAAGATAACGCGGTTGCCTAATTCCAAGGGATATTTTGGTCCCTACGGGGGCAGGTATGTTCCCGAGACCCTGATGGCCGCGCTGGACGAACTTGAAAAGGCCTATCACGCCGCGCGCCGGGACGGAAAATTTAAAAAGGAACTGGCTTGTTATCTCAAAAATTTTGCAGGACGACCAACGCCGCTGACCGACGCGAAGCGGCTGGCCAAAGTTCTTGGGGTCCGTCATTTGTTTCTTAAGCGCGAAGACCTTCTGCATACCGGCGCCCACAAGATCAACAACACGCTGGGTCAGGCGATCCTAGCGATACGCATGGGGAAGCGGAGAATTATCGCGGAGACCGGCGCGGGACAGCACGGCGTCGCCACCGCGACCGTGAGCGCTTTATTCGGTTTGAAATGCGATGTGTATATGGGGCAGGAAGACATTGAGCGGCAGGCGCTGAATGTGTTTCGCATGAAACTTTTGGGCGCGCGCGTGATCCCGGTGAAGGCCGGGTCCCAGACTTTGAAAGACGCCGTCAACGAGGCGATACGCGACTGGGTGACGAATGTCAGGGGCACGCATTATATCATCGGCTCGGTGATCGGGCCGCATCCTTATCCGATGATGGTGCGGGATTTTCAGTGCGTGATTGGCAGGGAAGTTGCGGCCCAGATGCGGCGTTCCGCGTCGGGCACGCCCGAGGTCCTCGTGGCCTGTGTGGGCGGAGGATCCAACAGCATCGGGCTTTTTTATCCCTATTTGGCATCCAAGGTCCGCATGATCGGTGTTGAGGCCGCGGGGGAGGGACTGCATACCCCGAAGCATGCGGCGACATTGTCGCTGGGGAAAATAGGCGTACTGCACGGCTCAAAAAGCGAAGTGCTGCAGGACGGCGACGGCCAGATTCGGCTGGCGCACTCCATTTCTGCGGGGCTCGATTATCCCGGCGTCGGGCCGGAGCACGCTTATTTGAAGATGACCAAGCGTGTCCGCTACGTTTCGGCGACGGACAAGGAAGCGCTTCTGGGCGTCAAGGCGCTCAGCGAGACCGAGGGGATTATTCCGGCGCTTGAACCCGCGCATGCGATCGGGTATTTGCTGAAGCATAAAGCTCTTTTCAAAAAAAGCGAAGTTCTCGTGCTGTGCCTGTCGGGGCGGGGAGACAAAGACGTCGAGCAGATTTCAAGAATGTCATCCCCGCGAAAGCGGGGATCAAGTTGATCCTCGATAAAGGCATTCGAGGATGACCCCTATGAATCGCATTGATGAAAAATTTAGGGAATTGAAACGGGCGCGTAAAAAGGCGCTGATTGTGTATCTGGCGGCCGGTGACCCGAGTCTTGAAAAAAACAAAGAACTCGTGATCGCTTTCGAGAAAGACGGCGTGGACTTGATTGAGCTCGGCGTGCCGTTTTCGGACCCCCTGGCCGACGGGCCCGTGATCCAGCAGGCCTCCCAACGCGCGCTAAAAAGGCACACGAGTCTAAAAAAAATCCTGGCGCTGGTCGCCCGACTCCGGAAAAAGACGCAAGTCCCCATTCTTTTGATGAGCTATTTGAATCCCTTGCTGCGGTATGGGGTGAATGCTCTGGCGCGTGACGCCAAAAGGGCCGGCGTGGACGGTTTTATAGTACCTGACCTGCCGCCGGAGGAGGGTAAAGAAGTCTCTT
>JAHFFL010000063.1 GCA_023247955.1 Candidatus Omnitrophota bacterium | reverse complement strand
CGGGAAGCCATTCGGTCTTGGCGAGCGCCCGGCCGGCCTTCGCGCGGCCGACCGCGGAGTCGAGGGCTTTAAGCTCCGGGCGTTTGGCCAACGCAGTCTTTTCAAGATCGGCGAGCGAGAGTGCAAGCGGTGTGCGTTTCGGATTTTCTTCTATCGAATAACGGGTATCCAGCGGCCTATTTAACTGCCTCGAGACGCCGGCCTCCGCGAGATGCTCTCTCTGCCGCCAGTCGAAGAGCTCGATCGAGAGCTGGGCGATCTCAATCTGCACTTTGAGATAATCCGCCTGATCCGCGGCGCCCGACTCATAGCGCGCCTTGACCACGTTCGCGAATTGATCGAGAAGCGTTTTGTTTTCCTCAAGCGCCGCGATCGTTCGTTTGGAAAGAAAAAGTTGATAGGAGGGCTGTTCGATCCTCCAAGTGACGGCGCGCTCTTCCTCTCTATACGTCTGATAAGCCATGTCCGCCTCTTTGGAAGCGGCCGCGCCGCTCAAGAGGAGCTTGGTGGGAAACGGGATCGTCTGCGAGATCATGAACTCCTTGTCCATCCGGCTTCCGGGCTTAAGGAGTTCAGACTGGCTTTCCACATCGACGCCGGCCATCGGATCTTCGGGCAACCAGGCCTTGATGACTTTAGACCGGGCGGCTTCATACCCGGCCTTCTTGGCGCCGACGGCTGGACTGGTTTTGAGCGCGTCTTGAACAAGGCCCTGCAAGCTAACGGCCTGTTCGGCTGCGCCGGCGGAAGCGGCGCTTCCCAACATAAGAAAAACGGCAAGCGAAAGGATGAGCGGGTTCTTGAGGACGACTGCCGGGCCGTTTTTCATTGGCCGATGGCTTCCGAGATTCCGCATTGCCGGATGGACTTGAGAACCTGCTCGCGAATATGGGCCAGGTAAATCTCGCTCTGGTGGTGGGTCAAACTTTTTTTCACTTCCAAGATATGGTCCGCGACCTTTTTCTCAAGATCGATCTGAAGCGCGCCGACGTCGCCCACTTTGCGGAGCACCTCCTCTCCAGCCGCTCCCTTCTTTTCCATCATCTCCAACACCTCGAGGCGGCCTTGGCAAACTTGCATGCAAAGCGAGTTGGCTTCCTTTCGAAACGCGGACTCTTTTTCCTTTAATCCGGCGGCTTGTTCCGCGCTGAGTCCGAGGGTTGAAACCCAGCGCGTGGTCGGGCTAATGGTCCCCGGCCACTCCATCATGAGGCAGACTTTCCTTGCGCCCCAAAACCCCGCCAATGTCGCGGCTGAGATCAAAACGGCAAAGACCAAAAGTTTCTTCATGCGGTTTGGCCCTCCTCCAATACCTTGAGATAGGCGGCCGCTACGGAAGTCGCGGGCATGCCTTTGAATTCCCCAAAACCGGACAGCGAACGCCCCGAGACCGAAGGGTTTCCTGTCTCCTGCCCCGCGCCCATCGCGGAGACCACGCCTCCCGTACCTCCGATCAAGAAAGCCGTAAGCACAAATGCCGCAGCCTGAGCCGGCGTTGGAAAAGGCACAAAAGATTCGAGATCCTTGAGAACCCGGACAAACCAGGGCTCCTTTTGTCTTTCAAGAATCTTCCGCCAAAAAACACGTTCAAAATCTTTTGAGGGCTCAATGGTAGAAAAAGACCCTTTCAGGAAACCATCCAATACCTCGATTGATTTGGATTCTTTTCGGCATCCGGGACAATTCTCAAGATGCGCCAGGAGGTCTTTGTCTTGATCGCCCAGATATAACTTTTTTCGATAATCTTTGCAGCCCATGATTCCTATCCTCACGTTTGTTTAATTAAACGAATGAATCGACCAAAACCCCCCAGATATTTACGAGCGGTACTCCTCATAGCGATGCTGAAGAACACGCTGCGGGGCGCCGTGGTTTTCCGGAGCCTCGGAGAACCGGATGAATGGTAGAGGCTTCCCGCTTGAAGCCGCATCATTTGCATAGACGGGCGTCCCACCCAGCACCACCAGAACTGCGACCAATCCCAGTAGCCTTTTCATGTTAAATCCCTCCTCCTATTAAGAGTTGCGAGTCTTTTCCAACTAGTTAGTTAAACAATTTGGAGGGGAAAGACCCCCCAAAAAATTTATATCTTATTTAAATGAAACGACTTAGGATAAGTGCTTCGAGAGCTTCTGGCGGAGAATTTCTTTGGCGTGGTAGATTTTTCGTTCTACGGCTTTTGCGGTGATTCCGAGAATCTGTGCTACTTCTTTGTAGGAGAGATTTTCAAAATGGCGCAAAAGAATGGGCGCTTTTAGTCTTTCGGGGAGCTTTTGAATTTCCATTTGGACAAGATTCTTTACTTCTTCACTCGCCACGGTATCTGCCGGTGAAATGGCGGAGGAATCGCTCAAGGCTTCAAGCAGGGTCTTACCTCCTCCTTCATCGTCCGTTTCCGTCTTATCAAGAGAACGATCAAAAAAACTCTTTTTTCTCGTCCGGTCAATGGAAGCGTTAACGGTTACTTTGTAAAGCCACGTCGAAAACTTCGCGCTTGAATCAAAATGAAATTTCTTCTCGTAAATCTTGATGAATACCTCCTGGGCGATATCCTCGGCGGTCTGCCTGTTTCTGACGAAACGAAAAGCTAAATTAAGAACGCGGGTCTTATGTTTTTTAAAAAGCTCATTAAATGCCGAAGGTTCGCCGCCGTAAAACCGCTCGATACAAACCCAGTCCGGGTCTGGCGGCACTAAAATTGTCTCTCGTAGGAGTCGCGGTCACGGGGTTCGTGAGGTTTCCAGGCGGAGTCTTTGGTATCACGAAACGTCCTGTCCAGGAAACGCTTGCCAAAAATCCTTGAGACGACGGCTAGCGGCGTCAGTACCAGGTAAAACATCACGGCGAGCAGGACACGCGACATCACACCACCTATCACGAGCGCCAGCGCCATCCATGCTTTTTGTATAGGGCGAAGCACCCGGGGCGCAAACCAACTAGATATAAGGAAGAACGCCGAGATCCCCAGAAGATAAACCGAAAAGCTCTTGTGCCGCCAAGTAGTCCAGGCCCCCAGCAATCCAAATGCGATGCCCAGCGTCAACCCGAATTTGCGGAGATCTTTCGCCCCGCTTGGAATACTCCTAAGCTCGCTTCTAATTTCATTAAGCCAGGTCATATGCTACACCTCCAAACCTTGGAACGGGTCCTGCCCGGCCACCACCCAGCCCCGCAGTCTCAACCTCCCCTCCGGCTCCAGTGAAGTTTTCTTCGCATGACCCTGTCTGTAAAAGCTGGGGATGCCTGCCTGCCGGCAGGCAGGCCCCTCGCCAAAAAAGCAAGGGGCCAAGATAAGCTTATGGCTTTTTTGACGTCTCCCCACAGCTTTTACAGACAAGGTCATAAGCGCTTCAGAAAACTTCAAGTCGCCATCGGGGATTTGAGACTGCGGGGCTGGCCACCGGCGAATTATTGTCCCGTCTTGTTTCTTTGCTTTCCATTGGTCCGGCTTGTGGCTTGTTTGGTCAAATGCCCCGGGAAGCGGCAAAATAAAAACTGTCTGAGCGCGTCCTAGCGCGAGTTTTTTTATTTTGCCGAGAATCCCGGCATTTACCAAACAAGCCACAGGACCTGAAAGCAAAGAGACAAGACGGGGCATAGGGTGGGGCAGGCTAGTCCAGCTCAAAGGTTTTTTTCCAATCGGTATCGCCGCGGAGCGCGGGCTGGGCTTTTTTGTCGAGCAGGTAACTTCCGATCATGAGATAATCCATCTCCGTCCTCATGAAACAGCGGTAGGCCTCTTCGGGCGTGCAGACCAGCGGCTCGCCGCGCACGTTAAACGACGTGTTCACGACGACGCCGCAGCCGTATTTTTCCTGAAATCTTTTGATCACGCGGTAATAGAGCCCGTTCGTCTCCTCATCGACGGTCTGTATCCTTGCCGAATAATCGACGTGCGTGACGGCCGGGATGGTCGAGCGCGCGACGTTCAGCTTCTCGATGCCGAAAAGCTTTTTTTCCTCCGGAGACATCGCGCGTCTCTGGGACTGTTTCACGGGCGCGACAAGCAGCATGTAGGGGCTGTCCTTCTCCAGCTCAAAATATTCCGAGACCTTTTCACGGATCACCGACGGCGCGAACGGCCGGAAGCTCTCGCGGTATTTGATCTTCAGGTTCATCACCGACTGCATCTTGGGAGAGCGGGCGTCTCCGATGATGGAGCGCGCGCCGAGCGCGCGTGGGCCAAACTCCATGCGGCCCTGGAACCAGCCGATGACGTTTTCGGAGGCGATTAGGTCGGCGACCTTCTCAGGAATCTGCTCTTCGCGAAGTTCCACAAAAGGGATTTGGCGGCCGGCGAGGAATTTTTCAATCGCTTCATCTTTAAACTCAGGGCCAAGATACGACCCTTTCAAGGAGTCTTTCCTTCCATTGGCCGAGCGTTTGTTGCCCAGATAATCGTACCAGCCGAACAAAGCGGCGCCGAGCGCTCCCCCCGCGTCTCCGGCCGCGGGCTGTATCCAAATATTTTCAAAAATATTCTCTCTTAGGACCTTGCCGTTGCCGACGCAGTTGAGCGCCACGCCCCCGGCGAGACACAGATTTTTCTGCCCCGTGCTTTTCCGGATATGCCGCGCCATGCGAAGCATCACTTCTTCGGTCACGTCCTGCACCGACCGCGCCAGGTCCATTTCGCGCTGGGTGAGCTTGGTCTCGGGTCTTCGCGGCGGGCCGCCGAAGAGCCGGTGAAATTTTTCGCTGGTCATCGTGAGGCCCACGCAGTAATTGAAATACTCCATGTTCAGCTTGAAAGAACCGTCTTCCTTCAAATCGAGGAGTTCCTTAAGGATCACGTCTTTGTACCGGGGCTCTCCGTAAGGGGCCAGCCCCATGACTTTGTATTCGCCCGAATTGACTTTAAATCCCGTGTAGGTCGTGAACGCCGAATAAAGCAGTCCCAGGGAGTGCGGAAAGTGGATTTCTTTAAGCAGCGTGAGCTTATTGTCCTTTCCAATGGAAACGCTGGACGTCGCCCATTCGCCGACGCCGTCCATCGTGAGCACCGCGGCAGTCTCAAACGGCGAGGGGAAAAATGCCGAGGCCGCGTGCGACTCGTGATGCTCGGTAAAAAGGATTTTGCCTTTGAAGCGGATCCTTTCCTCGATGAGGTCCTTGATCCAGAGTTTCTGCTTGATCCACACCGGCATCGCCTTGATGAACGACCCCAGCCCCCGGGGAGCGAAAGAAAGGTAGGTCTCAAGCAAGCGTTCAAATTTAAGAAACGGCTTCTCGTAAAACACGACGAGGCCGATGTCTTTCAAATCGATGCGGCCGGCGGCGAGGCAATAGTCGATCGCGTGATCGGGAAACGCCTGGTCGTGTTTTTTGCGCGTGAAGCGCTCCTCCTGCGCGGCGGCCGTGATCTCGCCGTCCCGCACGAGGCAGGCCGCGCTGTCATGATAAAAAGCGGAGATTCCCAGGATATTCATCGGATTTTTTTTGCTTGCCCAAAAAATAAATTAGGATGGGCGACTAACGGGATTCGAACCCGTGCTAAGAGAGCCACAATCTCTCGTGCTACCACTACACCATAGCCGCCGTGAACTTTTTTAGTATTTCAAAAAATCTTTGATCTTTTTGACCGCTTCTTCGACGCGGTCTTTTTCTTTTTCGGGCTCTTCCTCGCCGAGCTTGCGCGCGGCTCCCTGCACGATACGGCCGACGTTCCCGATCACGGTTTGTTTGAGCGATTTCTCGATGCTCTTGCGAATAACCTCGCGCGGCCTGACCGACCGGTCGGCCATATTCCAGTGGAAATTAACCGGAAACCGCAAGCGTCCCGACGAATCCTTGAGAAACGAGAGGATCTCCTCGGCCTTGAGGCCGAAGAGGAGCTCGCCCTGCTCGTAAGTTTTGAACAGTAATCCTACTATCTCAAAATCAATATTGCCAACGAATTCTTTGCCCTCAATGCGGAAAAGCGCACGTAAATCCACAGCGCCCTCTTGAATCACCGCTTGAGTCACGAGCTTGTAATACGGCTGGAAATAAGGCAGTTTAACGCCTTTCGCCGCAAGCGACACGTCCGTGTCCCAACTCCCAAACTCCGTCCATCCGTTGATAGTGAGCCCGGCCGGTTTTTCCTCCCTCCCCTGCAGCAGACGGCCTTCGAGACGGTAGCGCGTCGGCGTTGAAGACGGCGGCAGCGAAATGCGATCGATATCAGAGCGGATATGGTCCGCGGCGACGACAAAACCGTTGGACTCGACATCGTAGTCGATCAGCTTGAAATAACTGTCGATAATCTTTAACTTGCGGATCTCAAGTCCCACCGCTCGCTTCTGACGTTCACTCGGCAAACGGCCCGTTTCCGCGGATGAAACCGGCGGCGGAGCAGCAACGCTTGAAAAAGGGTGAGTAAGCTTTCCGTTCAGCTTGCGTATCACTACCGTCGCGCCTTGCATCTCCAGCGCATCGATCACAAGCGTACGTCTCGAGAGAGACAGCGGCGAAAGCTTCAGCTTGATCTCCTCCGCCTCGAAAGACGGCTCTCCGCGAAACGGCTCGTCTTCCAGGATTTCCACCCCACTCAGCTCAAAATGCGTCGGCAGAGTGTACTGGATATCGCGGATACGGACTTTCTTTTGCAGGGCCTTTTCAATGGAGTTTTTGAGATACGACGGGGCTTTTCGAGAAAGGAAACTCGCGCCAAGGATAGCGGCGGCAAGAACCGCCAGGACAATGACAATCGCCCTTTTGATCATAACCTTTGGCATTGTCTCATTCTAAGGGATTGGAAGGGCAGTCCGCAACACTAAAGAAAAGGGCGATCCGGC
>JAHFFL010000062.1 GCA_023247955.1 Candidatus Omnitrophota bacterium | reverse complement strand
CACGCAGTTTGAAGAAGAGGGTGGCCTGCCGTGATGTCCGATGAACGTCCCTGGGGCGGACATCGGGTGAATCATGGTGAGCCCGGGATTCAGGTCAAGCGTATCGAAATAAAGCCGGGGCTTCGCTTCAGTCTTCAGAAACACTCGAAGCGCTCCGAGAAGTGGATTGTGATTTCAGGTGCGGGTAAAGCGACGGTCGGCGAGAAAGAAATGTCAGCGACAAAAGGCTCTTTTTTCGAAATCCCGTGTGACCAGGTCCACCGCATGCAAAACACCGGCAAAGAGCCGTTGGTTTTTATTGAAGTGCAGTTCGGGGATTATCTGGGAGAGGATGATATCGTCCGCTTGGCGGATGATTTTGGGAGGAGCTAGTCTCGATGCGGAAAATAAACGGGCAAAAGAAAGCAGTGATGGGTTTTACGCTGGTGGAGCTTATGCTTGTCGTGATCATCATCGGCACGCTGGTCGCGATGGTGATGCCGCGGCTGTCGGGACGTTCGGAGCAAGCGAAAGTCAGCGCGGCGAAGGCGGATGTCTCGGCAAACATCGCGACGGCGCTCAAGCTCTACGAGCTGGACAACGGCAATTTCCCTTCGTCGGCGGACGGAGGGCTCACTGCGCTTTTCACAAAGCCGGCCAGCGCCACGAATTGGAACGGGCCTTACCTTGAGAAAAAACCGCTGGACCCCTGGGGCAGAGAGTATCAGTACCGCAACCCCGGGACGCATCGCACCTTTGACTACGATCTGTATTCGCTCGGGCCCGATGGCCAGGAGAGCGAGGACGACGTCAAGAACTGGGAGTCGGCATCATGAGAGCTATTTTTCTGGCGATTTTCGTCCTCGGGATTTCTCTTCCAGGTAGGGCTTTTGCGGCGGAGGAGAAAAAGCCGACCGAGAGCGAAGCGGACGACTATAAATTTGAGACGATCACGACGAAAGAAGGCTTGAAATTCCGCGTTCCCAAGGACATGCCGATCGAGTCCAGGGACGGGGTTACCGCGCCTGTTTCTACCGAAGAGTACGTATACGTCAAGTTCAAGCGTCTCGACAAGCGGCTTGATGGGTTTGACAAGAAACTCGAGGGGATGGAGCAAAAGTTGGGTCGGATAGAAAAGATCACGCTTGCCGCCGCCGGCGACAAATTTAAAGAAGCCTCCACGGACGAAAAGCCCAGAGTTCTGACAAGCCGTTGAGATTTTGCATTTATTTGCTTCTTTTGCCTGCGCTCGTGAGCGGGTGCGCAAGGGTCCACGCGCATCCGCCGATAGCGCCTCTTGCCGGCCAGTTGCGGCCGGCCGCACCCGCGGCGCTTTACCACACCGTGGAAAAAGGGCAGACCTTCTATCGGATTGCCAAGCAGTACGGCGTCGACGCGAAAGAACTGATGCGCGTCAATCACGTCGAAGACCCTAGCACCCTCGAGGTTGGTCAGCGTCTGTTGATCCCGGGACTCGTGCCGTCCCTGCTTCTTTATCCGGCTGCTCAACCGCTGCCCGAGATGAACCGCGGGGAAATTCGACGCCGCGTCGGCCCGAAACAGGATTTTTCCGTATGGAAGACGATCACGCTGCATCACAGCGCGACGCGGCAGGGAAGCGCCAAACTTTTTGACCGCGATCATACGCGCCGCCACATGGGTGGGCTTTTTTATCACTTTGTGCTGGGGAACGGGACTTACACCGATGACGGCGAAGTCGAAGTGGGCTGGCGTTGGAAAAGACAGATCAAGGCCAACCGCCCTTATGATATCCAGATTTGTTTGGTGGGAGATTTCAATAAACAACAGGTATCCGAAGCGCAATTTGCTTCGCTGGTCACGTTGATTGAGCTGTTGATGGACCAGTACCATATTTCTCCCAACGCTATTCGGAAGCACGAAGATATCAAAGGAAAACACACCGAGTGTCCGGGACGCAACTTTCCTTTTTACCGACTTTTGTCCGAGCTTAAACGGCACAGTGACCTGGAAAATAGGCATGCGTGATTCGGCCAATACGAGAATTTTAGATGCCGGAGAAGCGTCTGCCATCGAGCAGGCCGCAGCAAAGATCAGAGAGGGAGGGGTCGTCGCTTTTCCGACCGAGACCGTCTATGGTTTGGGCGCCGACACGTTCAACAAAGAAGCTGTCTGCCGCATCTATGAAATTAAAAAAAGGCCGTCATTTGACCCGCTGATCGTGCACGTATGTTCTCCCGACGAGGCCATACGGCTTTGGTGTGAAATCCCTTCGGTCGCTTTGACGCTCATGAAAAAATTTTGGCCGGGACCGCTCACCCTGGTATTGCCGAAGAATCCGTCAGTGCCGGACCTGGTCACCGCGGGGCTTGGGACCGTGGCGGTGCGCATGCCGAAAAACCCGGTGGCCCTCGAGTTGATCCGAAAGTCCGGGACGCCGATCGCGGCGCCAAGCGCCAACCGTTTCGGCGGCGTGAGTCCCACGACGGCGCAGGCGGTCTACGAGGATTTGAAAGACGGACCCGACTTTATTCTCGATGGCGGTCCGGCGGTAATCGGTTTGGAATCCACGGTATTAAAAATAGAAAAGAATTTAGGGGTACTCCTGAGACCCGGGGGAGTCGCTGTTGAGGAGCTGGAAAATTTCTTGCGGGTGAGGACGGCCTCCAGGAGCGCTAAGATGCCCGAGTCTCCGGGTCAGCTAAAAAGCCATTATGCGACGCAGACCCCGCTCTGTTTGCTGGACAGGCCGCTGGGTCATACGCTTGACGAGTTGGAAAAATTTCGTGGGGGTCGACCTGCCGGCCGGTACCCAAGAATCGGTCTTTTGTCTTTCGGGAGCCCCACGGATCCTGACGGCCTTTTTCACGCGGCAGAAGAGCTCAGCGCGAAAAAATCCTTACGCGAGGCCGCCGCAAAGCTCTTTCAAGTGATGCGAAAACTTGATAAAATGGGGCTCGATTTGATCCTTGCCACGCCGGTGCCGGAGAGGGGAATTGGACTTGCGATCATGGACCGTTTGCGAAAGGCGTCGAGCATCAACAACCTGATGGGATTTTTAAGCGGATGGAAATAGCCGTGGCCGTCAAAACGAAAAGTGCTTTGACCGTTTGGGAGACCCGTCTGCCACTTCCTTTGCTCAACCGTGGAAAAGTGCGTGACATCTATTCGGTGGGCGAAGATAAGCTGCTGATTATCACCACAGACCGGCTGAGCGCGTTTGACGTGGTGCTCCCCAACCCTATTCCTGCCAAGGGCAAGGTGCTTAATCAGATTTCTCTTTTTTGGTTTCAGAAATTCAAGCACCTTGTTCCCAACCACCTGATCACTTCTCAGGTGCGGGAGATGGGATTCGACCGCGATTTTTTAAAGCAACACGCGAAAACCTTGGAGGGAAGATCAGTGCTGGTACGTAAGGCACAGCCGCTGCCGGTCGAATGCGTGGTCCGGGGGTTTCTGGCCGGCTCCGGGTGGAAGGATTACGAGAAGTCCGGCGGTGTTTGCGGCCATGCGCTGCCTCCGGGTCTCAAGCAGTGCGGCGAACTGCCATGGCCGCTGTTCACACCGGCCACAAAAGCGACGGTGGGGCATGACATGAATATTGATTTTGACGAGACCGTGAAACGGGTGGGGAAGAAGGTCGCCGGACAAATCAGGGATTTGTCCCTCCGTCTTTACACGGAGGGCGTCAAGTACGCCAAGACGCGCGGGATACTGATCGCGGACACCAAGTTTGAATTTGGCCTCGTGGACGGAAAACTGATCCTGATCGACGAGGCACTGACTCCTGATAGCTCCCGTTTTTGGCCCAAAGCAACGTACAAACCCGGCCAGGACCAGCCAAGTCTGGACAAGCAGATTGTCAGGAATTATCTTTTGGGAATCAAGTGGAGCCAAACACCTCCGGGCCCCGAGCTGCCTCCGGAGATTGTCCGGAAGACGTCGCGCGCTTATCAGGACGTTTATAAGCGCCTGACGGGAAAGAGCGTGTCGAGATGACCCTATGGCTTTAACGCTTTCAACGATGATGCCGCTTGGCACGGTGGCCCCCGCCTTCGAGCTTCCGGATGTTGTGAGCGGAAAAAAGATTTCACTCACCACGTTCAAGGGTAAAAAGGCGCTGCTTGTCCTTTTTATCTGCCGTCACTGTCCGTATGTCCAGCACATCAAAGGAGAGCTTGCGCGGATAGGTCTGGATTACCGCTCCAAAGACATCGGCATTGTGGCAATCAGCTCGAATGACGCCCAGAAATATCCGGAAGATGCCCCGGCGGGACTTAAAGAAATGGCGACGGAGCTGGGTTTTACGTTTCCGTTTTGCCATGACGAGAACCAGAACGTGGCCAAGGATTATCATGCGGCTTGCACGCCGGATTTTTTTCTTTTTGACAAAGAGCGCCGCCTGGTTTACCGCGGGCAACTCGACGACAGCCGGCCGGACAGCGGCCGTCCGGTCACGGGCCGTGATTTGAGACAGGCGATGAACGCGGCGCTGGGGGACCAGCCGGTGTCCCGTATCCAAAAGCCGAGCATGGGTTGCAATATCAAATGGAAGCCCGGAAACGAACCGGCTTATTGACTTTTTGAGCGGCATGGCATAGGTTAGGTAAAAGGACAAGCGCGGGAGGGGTGCATGATTTTCAAGAAGCTGGGTGATCTCTTGTGCGAGATAGGGACGACCTTGTTCCAAGATTATCAGTCGAAAGCGGTAGACTTGGCCAAGATCGAGGCGGCTGCGCTGTACATCCGCGGAATCAAGATGCTACGCGAGCATTTTGTGGCAGTCGTGACGCTTATCTTTAGCTTGATCCTGCTGGCCTTTGCGGTGATCCTTGTCCCGTTCGCGCTCGTCTTTTGCATGGACTGGACCGCGAAAACAAAGGTGATCGTGGTGTGTGTGTTGTCGGTTTTTTATATCGGAATCCCCCTGCTTTTAATCCGGCGTTTTATTTCCGAGAAGACTTGGATGAGGATGTCCAAGTCCGATGAGCTGCTTGAAAAAGTCGTCGGGTAGTTTGTAGGCCTCTCCATTTTCCTGGCTCCCATGCTTTTCTCAGAGCTCGTGCGCGAAGTCCAGTCTTTGGACCTCAAGGAAGTTCGAAAAAACTCTTACGGTTATTTTGAGTTTGTGCTGAGGGCGTCCGACGAGGGGACGCTTTGCCCGATCCTTGAGCGATTTTTTGGGGCGCCGTTTAAACCCAAGAACCGCGCGCCGACGAAGCAAGCGCTGTTTTACAGCGCGGACTATGGCGGCATTCAAAAGCACCAAATCATGTATTATGCCGAACGTGATGACTGGTCCACCTGCGCGCTGATTTGGCCGTGGCAGAACGGCGAACTGGCTACCGTGAAAATCGCGCAAGGAAAAATTAAGATCCTAAAAAGCGGCCGGAAGAAAATCGTATAAAAAACTTGAGATAGGGACAGTTCACCTATTAATTTTAAATAAATTTAACATTAACAAAACCGCACCCTCGTGCTACTATTCAACGATATATGCCACGTCTAGCTAGAGTCGTTGCCCCCGGTTTTCCTCACCACGTCACTCAAAGAGGCGCGAGAAATCAGCCTGTTTTCTTTTCCGATCGGGATAAAAGAGATTACCTCGGGATTCTTCAGGAGGAAAGAGCCAAACATAAAATCGAAATCTGGGCCTATTGCTTAATGGATAATCATGTCCATTTTATTGCCGTTCCCGGAGAGCGGGATTCGCTCTCCAAATTATTCCGGGAAGCGCATAAAAGATATGCGAGACTCGTGAACGCCAGGGAGGGATGGCGAGGGCATTTGTGGCAGGAAAGATTTCATAGCTTTGTCATGGATGAGAAACATCTTTTTGCGGCGATGCGGTATATCGAAAATAATCCGGTAAAGGCGAGCATCGTAAAAATGGCCGTAGACTATCCTTGGTCAAGCGCGAAGGCGCATGCGAAAATGTCGGTGGATACTTTGGTGAGTCCGTGTTATTTAACCGATGAGATCAAGGATTGGAGAGATTATCTGCAAGACTGCCAAAAAGACTCGCCTTATGAAAGGAATGTAGAAAAACATTTGAACACCGGAAGACCTTTGGGTTCCGAGGAATTTATCTTGAAATTAGAAGATATCACTAATCGGGCACTGAAAATAAAAGCGGCGGGTAGACCGGCTTTGGTTGTGAATGAAATTGATAGTTTTATTAAGAATTAATAAGTGAACTGTCCCAACACGCAACTGATTTGAATTATCAGAAGGATAAAAAATGAAGAAAATATCTCTTGTGCTCATTTTGTTTTGCATCGTTAATTTATCAGTGTTACCAGCGTTTGCTAGAAAGAAGATGATTCCGGAAGCAAAACCTATAACTTATAAAGGAATTAGATTCCAGCCACATTTTTATACCGACGCGGGTGTTATCGAGGCATTTGATGTTGATACTAACAAAAGAGTATGGGAAAAAAAGGTGTTTGAGGTGAAGGTAAATCCGCATGAAGAATGGGATAATCAATGGATAGTGATAACTGCGTTGCAAATAACCGATGATGGGCAATTACAGGTGGCTGATGGAAAAGGACGCCATTATAAAATTACGATTCCACCAAATATTTTGAAAGCATAATTCACCGATATGAAAAAACTCTTTCTCCAAACCTTCGGTTGCCCCCGCAGTTTTGCTTCAAAAATATGAAGCGACATGACAGTTTTTATGTGTATATGATTAGGGATAAGAACGGGCATATTATTCTGGCTATACAAAAGATTTGAATAATCGTTTGGATCTGCATGCCAATGGAAATGGGGCAAAATATTTAAGAGGGCGTTCACCTTTGAAATTAGTTTTCTATAGGAAATATAATTATTTTAAAAATTTTTTGTTCGCAGAACAGAG
>JAHFFL010000061.1 GCA_023247955.1 Candidatus Omnitrophota bacterium | reverse complement strand
CGGGACCGAAGCAGCGGGGCCGTGATGTTCTCCCCCTCCCGGATGCTGGTCCTCACCTTATCAATCGCGCGCTCAATCACCCGGTTTCCCGAAGTCTTACCGACAATCTCAAGCGCCGATAGAATCGGCACGCCGCTTTTGATCAGCGTGGCCAGCGTCCGAGTAAATTTGCTGACCGCGACCTTCCTCATAATGATCCCAAACACCGGCATTTCCAATTTAAAATGGTCAAAGACAAGGGCCCCGCGCTCCGTCTTTAAAAATCGTGCCCCCATGAAGATTCCGATTACGGACGCCGGGAGCCAGATAAAAAAACTCTGAATCAGAAAATCGCTCGCAGCGATCAAGAGGCGCGTCGCCAGCGGAAGCTCGCCGCCGAAATCTAAAAAAATACCTTTAAACACGGGGACGACTTTCAGCATCAGGACCAGCGTGACCGAGCCGGCCATCAGCGTCACGACGACCGGATAGACCATCGCGGACCGCACCTTGCGGACCAGCGAATCCGTTTTTTCCAGATAAGAGGCCAGGCGGTCCATGATGTCATCCAGCGCGCCGCTGGATTCACCAGCCTTCACCATGTTGAGAAAGAGCGGCGAAAAAGCGCGGGGGTGTTTGGCCAGCGCGTCGTGAAACCCCAGCCCCGCGGCGACGTCTCGCTTCACTTCGGCGACAATGCTTTTAAACAGACGGTTCTCAACCTGTTCAGTGAGGATCTCAAGCGTCTGAACCAGCGGGATTCCGCTGTCAATCATGGTGGCGATCTGCCTCGAAAAAAGAACCAGCTCGCTCAACTTCACCGATTCGCCGAACCGGACCATACGCGACAGCAGACCCTCTCTTTTTTTCTCCGGTTTGACCGAAATGATGGTCAGCTCCTGTCGTCTCAGAAGCTCCACGACCGCGCGTTGATCTACGGCTTCCGATACCCCTGACAGTGACCGGCCCGTCTTGTCCTTGGCGACATACCGGAAGCTGGGCATTTTATTCGTCCCCCATCGTCACACGTATCACTTCATCGAGCGTCGTAAGCCCCTGACAGCATTTTTTTAAAGCATCCTCATGCAGCGTGGTCATCCCATTCTTGACCGCGTAATTTTTAATCTCAAACGCGGAGGCATTTTTGACCACAAGATCCCGGACCGTGTCATCGACCACCAGCGTCTCCAGCACGCCCATGCGTCCCCAATAACCCGTGCGATTGCAATGGGTACAACCTTTTCCCTTGAAAAAATTCCTGTCCTTCGCGTTCGGCGCGATTTTTTCAAACCGCACGTTCAGGCGCCCAAACACTTCTTTCGGAATATCCACCTTCTCCTTGCAATGGCCGCAGATCTTCCGGCAAAGCCGCTGCGCCGCAACAAGAATCACGCTTGACGCGATAAGAAACGGCTCCACATGCATGTCCACCAGACGCGTCATGGCGCCCGCCGCATCGTTGGTGTGCAATGTGCTGAGCACCAGCTGGCCCGTGAGCGCGGCCTTGATCGCGATGTCAGCCGTTTCCGAGTCACGAATCTCTCCGACCATCACGACATCCGGGCTTTGCCTGAGAATCGCGCGGAGACCGTTCGCGAAATCGAGCCCGACCTCCGGCCGCGCGTGAATCTGAGTGATCCCCTTGATCTGGTACTCAATGGGATCTTCGATCGTGATAATGTTTTTCTCGGGCGTATTGAGCTGGCTCAAAATCGAATAAAGCGTCGTGGATTTTCCGCTTCCGGTGGGCCCGGTGATGAGGATCATGCCAAACGGTTTTTCAACGGCCGCCTTAAACGCGCCCAACGTCTCCGGCAAAAAACCCAAATGGTCCAACCCGAAACTGAGCGCCCCCTTGTCGAGAATCCTCATCACCACCTTATTGCCGAAGTAAACCGGAAGGATAGAGACGCGAAAATCCACCTCCTTTTCGCGGACCTTGACCTTGAACCTACCGTCCTGCGGAACGCGGTTCTCCGTGATGTCGAGCCGCGACATGATCTTAAGGCGCGTCAACACCGCGTTTTGGTTTTTCTTGGGTATCTCGAAGGCCTCTTCGAGATTTCCGTCGATGCGGTAACGCACGCGTACGTTTTTCTCGAACGGCTCGATGTGAATGTCGCTGGCCCGCTTTCTCAGCGCCTCCAGCAGCAAAAGATCGACCAGTTTCACGACCGGCGCTTCGTTCATTAGTCCCGTGGCTTTCGAGACGTCCGAATCTTCTTCGCCTTTGACGACACGAAGCTCTTCCGAAACTTCGCTCGCGGCGCTCGCGATTGCTGCCATGTCCTCGGCCTCATGCGGATAAAAACGGTCGATGGCCTCTTGAATATCCTTCGCCGTGCTGACCACGCAGTCGACCTTCATCCGGGTATGCAGTTCGATATCGTCGACGGCCAAGATGTCCAGCGGATCCGCCATCGCGAGCGTCAACTTATCTCCGATCTTGGAAATCGGGATCACCTGGTGGCTCTTGGCCAGTTTTTCGGGCACCTGGTGAATTACTTCGGGATCGATTTTGTATTTTGCCAAATTCAAAAACGGGATTTTAAGCTCGGTGCTCAGGAGCGAGCTGAGCTCATTTTCGGCCACCAACCCCCTGCGGACCAGGATGACGCGGATTTTTTCGGCCGGATTCTTGGCATGCTCTTGAAGCACGAGCCGGATGTCCTTGTCACCAATCCGGTTGGAGGCCTTGAGAAGCTGGAGCAGACGGTCGTTCAGGTTTTTCATCCGGCAAGCTCCCCATCCCTCACGGTCACGCGCAGGACTTCTTCCGGTGTTGTCGTGCCTTGAAGAATTTTTGAGATCCCATTTTCCCGAAGCGTCATCATTCCCTCGGCGATCGCCAGGCGTTTCATCTCATATTCCTGGGCGCTTTTAAGAATCAACGCTTTCATCGCCGGCGTCAGCGTCATCGCTTCCAATAAAACTGCGCGGCCCGAGTAACCCTTCTTGCCGCAGGTCTCGCATCCTTTTCCGCGGCAAAATAGGGGTTTTTTGGACTGCAGATGTTGCTCCGTGATACCGAGCTGGAGCAAAAGTTCCTTCGGGGGTTCGTAGGTTTCCTTGCATTTGACGCAAACTTTACGCACCAGCCGTTGGGATCCCGCGAGCAAAATGCTTGAAGTGATCAAAAACGGCTCTATCCCCATGTTCAGAAGTCTTGTCACCGCACCCACGGCCGTCGTCGCATGCAGCGTGCTGAGCACCAAATGACCTGTGAGCGCGGCCTTGATCGCGATGTCGGCGGTCTCCGAATCCCGGATTTCACCGACCATGATGATGTCGGGATCCTGCCTCAAAATCGACCGGAGCGCGGCGGCGAACGTCAGATTGACTTCCGGACGTATCGCCACCTGGTTAATCCCTTCCATTTGATACTCAACGGGATCTTCCACCGTCACGATATTTTTTTCGGGCCTGTCGATAAATTTGAGGACGGAGTAAAGCGTCGTGGTCTTTCCCGCGCCCGTAGGCCCGCAGACTGCGATCATGCCGTGAGGATGTTCTGAGTATTTTTTAAGCGCCGCAAGGGGCGAGGGCTCGAAACCGAGCTTTTCAATATCCAGCGTCGCCTGGTTTTTGTCCAGGATACGGAGCACGACCTTCTCACCAAAATAAGTCGGCAAAACGGACACTCTAAAATCAACCTCTTTGTCACGAATCTTGATCTTGAAGCGTCCGTCCTGAGCCACACGATGCTCGGCGATATCCAGATTGGACATGACCTTGATCCTTGAAACCACGCCCGCGTGCATGCCGTGGGCCGTAACTATCCCTTCCTGCAACAGGCCGTCCACCCGAAACCTCACACGCAGTGTCTTTTCCTCCGGTTCGACAAAAATATCGCTGGAGCGGCGCTTGATCCCTTCCGCCAAAATAGAATTAGTCAGCTTCACCACGGGCTCTTCTTCGGTAAGCTGCAAAAGCTCTTGTGTCGATCCCTGAGAGTCGGCGCCGGAGCCCGCTTCTTCCACCTGTAGTGTATCTTCCAGAGTCATGCCCTGCATCGTCTCCTTCAGCGCCTGAGCGACATTCTCGTCGTAATAAGTGTGAATGGCTTCCTTAATGTCCGTATCCATCGCCAGCATCGGCCGCACTTCCGCTCCGGCCGTCTGCCGGACGTCATCTATCGCCGTGACATTGAGAGGATCCGACATCGCCACCGTGATCGTGTTGGCGAACTGGGCAACGGGGATCAGGCAATAATGCTCGGCTATTTTCCTCGGGACGCGCTTGATCGCTTCGGGCTGAATTTTATAACCGCCAAGCCGGATGGCCGGGATATTCAGCTGTTCGCTCAATACCTCCAACAGTTCTGCTTTGGAAATGTGGCCTAAGGAAACAAGGATCTCGCCGATCTTTTCGGGTTTATCCTTTTGAATCTGCAGCGCTTCTTTCAGCTGTTTCTCGGTAATGAGCTTTTTCTTGACGAGGAGAACGCCGATTCGTTCCTTGAGGGGAGCGGTCATGTCTTATACGACCTTTTGATGGCTTCGCTGACGTCCGTGGCCGTCGTGACAAACACCTGGGCCTTCAGATGCGTGATCATTTCCACGTCTTCTATCGCTTGTTTGTTCAGAGGATTGGACATCGCGAGCGTGAGGAGACTACCGACGCGGTCGACCGCGATCAAACCATACTGCCTGCAGACGTTCTCAGGGATTAACTTGCAAATTTCTCCGTCAATCTCATAGCCCGCAAGCGGCAAGTAGGGATAACCGAAGTGCGCCGTGAGCGCCTGGGCGATCGCCTGCTCGTTCGTGTGGCCAAGCGATACCAGAATCTGGGTCAACAGCCCGCCTTTTTGCTTTTGAATCTCGAGCGCCTGCCCCAGGTTTTCCGCAGTGATTAGTTTGCTTTCCACCAAGAACTCGCCGAGTTCTTTGGGTGTCTGTTTTCTCATAGATTTTCATGGCCCTCATCGGGAAGCCAAAAGCCTCTCCAGTTCCTGCACATCCGAAGAATGGGAAACTGCCGTCTCTCTCGAAATGGCGCGGACCTTCACCAGCTCCGTTAAACTCATGTTCAGCGTCCTCATCCCCTCTTTTTGCCCCATCTGCATCGAGGAATAAATCTGATGGGATTTGGAATCCCTGATCAGCGTGCGTATCGCGGGACTGGCCAGAAGAATTTCCGCCGCCAGGGCCAAGCCGCCGCCTTCCTTCCCGACAAGCTGTTGACAGACAACCGCCTGCAGCACGAAAGACAATTGCACGCGTACCTGTTGTTGTTGGTGCGCGGGAAAAACGTCAATGATGCGGTTGATCGACTGCACGGCGTCCGGTGTGTGAAGCGTCGCGAACACCAGATGGCCTGTCTCGGCGACCGTCAGCGCGATCTCAATAGTTTCCAGGTCTCTCATTTCGCCGATCAGAATCACGTCGGGGTCCTGGCGCAGCACGTGTTTGAGCGCCAGATTGAAGCTCAACGTATCCGACCCTACCTCGCGCTGCGAAATCATCGACTTTTTATTTTTGAAAACAAACTCCACCGGATCCTCTATCGTGACGATGTGGCAGGCCTGGTTTTGGTTGATGTGATCGATCATCGCGGCCAGCGTCGTGGTCTTTCCGCTGCCGGTGGCCCCGGTCACGAGAATCAAACCGCTGGGCCTCGAAACCAGCGCCTCGGCCACGCGTGTCGGGAAACCGATCTGTTCAAAATTCATTGGATCCATCGGAAGCGCGCGAACCGCGCACGCGATATTGGACCGCTGATAATAAACGTTCACGCGAAACCGCCCGAGTCCGCTGATTCCGAAAGAATAGTCCAACTCCCGGTTTTTCTCAAATTCATGAACCCTTTCTTCGGACAGATGCTCGCGGAGCATCTTCATCGTGTCGCCTTTCTGCAGCGGCGTTTCCGAAAGCGGCACGAGCTGACCATCCAGACGCACCGAAGGACACATCCCGTCCCCCAGATGCAAATCGGACGCCTTTTTTGACACCACGTATTTGAGCGCTTCGGTCATCGTCCACGTTCTGTCCATCGCTTCACTCCTTTTACGTTTTTAAAAAGCCTCGACCCGGTTATGGCCGCGGACCTTTGCGGTCCGCGCGCGCTCCTGCGCCTTAAAATAAATCTCGTTCGCGTCGCCGCCGTCCAACGGATTTTCGCTGATGCCGACGCTCACCGACAAGACTTCCGGCCCAATCCCCCGCTTGTCAAACAACTTCTGCAGCTCTTGCCGGATTCGCTCTCCCGCCTCTATCGCCGCTTTCTTGTTCTTGTCCGGCAGAATCAGCGTGAATTCATAACTGTTGATCCGTGCCGCGCGGTCAAACTCGGAGAGATGGCTGTTCAAAATTTTCGCGATGGACTTGAGCGTTTCCTCCAAAGCGGCTTTTCCTTCTTTCGCCTCATAAATCTCGGCGTTCTCCACGGCAAAGTAGGCAAACGAACATGGCCTCTGGTAATGGGCGGCGCGAAGTATCTCCTCGCTCAAACGCTCACGGATATAGGAAGCGTTGTAAAGGCCTGTCAGCTTGTCCTTCAGCGACAGCTTTTCCACTTTCTCAAGCAGTTCCCGCGCGCCTTGAGAAATGGCCTTCAGACTGGTGGAAAGTTCCTGCAGCTCTTCTGTCTCCTGGACACCCACCGGCTCAATCAGGTCTCCCTTGGCGATCTTCTCGGCGGTCAACGTCAAATCCGTGATGGAGATGACCATCTGCTGCGTGATCTTATAACCCGTAAAAGACAGGACAACGCTGCTGAGCATCACAAAATTGATCTTAAAAAGGATGCCCGGATCAACCCGAAAAGGATAAATAATAAACAAAGACGCGATGTAAATACCTACGAGCAAGGGGAGCACCGACATCAAACAAAAAGACACCAAAAGCTTATATTTTAGCTTGGTGGGCAGTATAGACACCTTTTTCAAGAATGACATATTTTTGTCCTTTCTTGATAAGAATTATATACTATAGATTAAAATTAGTCAATAGTGATTAATTTAAAACAGGGGGCGGTGTATTTTGAGGTTCAAGA
>JAHFFL010000060.1 GCA_023247955.1 Candidatus Omnitrophota bacterium | reverse complement strand
AGCTGGGACTTGGTAAGGTTAAGATTGATCATCTTTTCCATTTCGGACTTGGCGAGATTCGTGGCCGTGATAAGCGAGAGCGAGTTGGCGGTCGCGTAGAGCGAGTGTGAAAAAAGCTGCATCACCGGCACGAAGAGTACCGCGATCACCGTCAAAGCAATCAACACTTCTATAAAAGTAAAACCTTTCTTCTTCACTGCTCTTCCTATCTCCTAACTTCTATCTCCTAACTCCTATTCCCTATTCTCTATTCTTACAGTGCGCTATACTGAAGCTGTACTTTTTTGGACACCCCGTTCACCTCACCGACTGAAATAATCAGAGAATCTTTAACATTAAACGTCACCGTGTAGGCGCCGTCGCCGAGCGGAATAGGCCCGATTGTCTCGCCAAGCTTATTTCCGGAATCCGTGGCGCTCGTGCGAAGCGTGTGTATCGCCTGCGCGATCCCGGCCTCGGCAAGGTACCGGGCCTTTGTTTCATCAATCACATTTTGGGCCGACATGCTGACGGAAGAGGCAAGCTCCACGAGACTGGCGCCGATCAGCGCTATCGTGAGCATGATCACGACTACCGTGATTAAGGCGATCCCGCGTTTATTCATAGGCGTGTCCGCGGTGATCCGCTGATAACATGAAGACGGCCCTTTCGCGATCGCGAATCGTGTAGAATAAACGCCAATCGCCGAGCCGGTAGCGCCAGGTGTCCGGGGTGTAGTCTCTGAGTTTTTTAATGTTTTTCCCGCTATGAGGATTCTGGCGAAGTTGGGGATAGATATAAGTTTGCAGCTTCCGTTTGATTTGAACCTGCCTGCCGCTGAAATCATGCCCCAGGTCCTCTAAAAATTGCCGGGTCTCAAAAACACTGAAATCAGCCAACGAGCTTGCCGCGCCGGTTCTTGGCGTCCCGATGACCAGCCTTTAGTTTTTCGAGCAGCGTTTTGTCGGATCGAATTTGCGCCATTTCAACGGCGTCCACATAGGCGCCTTCATCCAACTCCTTCAAAACAAGAGCTGCGATGAAGTTTGAAATGGGACGGTGCTCGTTCCGAGCGCCAAGAACGATTCTGCGATATTCCTCATCGGCCAACCGAACCGTCACAATTTTTGACATCCAATCCTCCTTGTATTCAATCGTAGTGTATCATATTCGTATAACATTTTCAAGGTTTTGAGGTTTTTTATCGACCTGTCACTGGATATAGAAAACAAGACTGGGTTGTGAAGGTTGAGTGCCTTTGGAGCTCTTGTACTGGCCCTTCACGGTGACCGTGCCTCCGCCTTTGAGGCGAAAAGTGCCTTTGACGCGGTTATCGACCGCCATGCTGGAAGCCGCGGCCGGAGAGACGGTACCGGAGATGAAATCCTGGACCGTCACCGAAGAAGTCTCAGTGCCGCCGATCGTGAGTGATTTGGCGTTAAAACCGCCGGTGACAGAGATGGTCGCGGCTGCGTTTTTAAAATTCACCGTCACATCATCCGTCGATGTAGGCACCGAAGAAGGCGACCAATTGGTGGCGTCCGACCAGCTTGTCGCGTCCCCGGCGGCATTCCACGCCTTGTCCGCCGCGATCGCCTGCGAAAAGAAGGCGCCGGCCAGTATCAAACCTAAAATCATAAGTAGTGTCTTTTTCATCGTCTTCACGGCCTCACAAAAATTCCGGCTCCCTTGATATTCATTTGCGTGACGACGAGATCCACGTCGCCCTGCAGGAGCACCATATCGTCCACATCGCCGTCATCATCGTAATCGTATCGACCATCATTGCCGATCAGATTGAGATTGATTCCCAAATCCGCGCTCGACATCGGATATTCGGTATACACCGTATGCTGGGGCGGGTATTCGACAGTCAGCATCTTGATTACGGGTTTGGCGCCGCCGAGCCGCTCAAAATCCACCGTAAGCCGCCAAATCTCGCCGGAGCTTGGCACGGCCTCAAACTGCAGCTTGTCATTGTTGGCGATGCCGGTGAGACTGGTGATCATGAGTGTCCGAATATGCTCGCTGTCGGGGATATGGAGCCGCATGTCTCTGCGCAAATTCAGGTAACCCGTGCGCGCCGGCGCGTTGCGTAGCGTCACGAAGGTGATCAGTGTTTGCTTGTGGTTGTTGAGTTTGGCCTCCAAGCGCAGCTCGACGCCGGTGATGACCGGAAGGTCGGCAACATCCACCCAGCGCCGGTCCGTGACGAGCTGATTGGAATTGGTATAATAACGAAGCTCCATCTTCTCTATCTCCACGCCGAATAAATTCTGCGACAAGCTTTCCACTTTCCCAGTCCCGTCGTCAAAGTAGATCTGTTTGTCGGTCTCATCCCAGTAGATTTTTCTCGCGACATCGGGGTCCGACTCATAATCCGGATGATAAATGAAACGGAGCTGGCTCCCCTCCAGCACCGCAAGCTTCAGCTGAAGCTGCGAGGACTCCTGATTTTCGGTTTCCATCAGCCCGAGCGGCACAAACTGCCACGGGTCCTTTTCGGTCACGCGGGACTGGCCCAGAGGCATCGCGGAGCCGGGTTTGATCTTCCGGTTCAGCGTATAAATAAAATTCAAATTCCCGGCGGTATGCGTGTTGTCCACCCAGGGCGGCACGAATTCCACCTCCGTGGTCCCGGCGGAAACGAGTTCGAGCGAGTCCTTGAGCCCATACTTCCTAAAACTTCCGCTGATAATCTTGTCGATGGTCTCGGAGAGGACCTTCTGGATACCGAGCTGATCCCGTGAGTACGACCAGCTCTCCAAGGCACTGTTCATGCAAAAATAAATTGATCCCGTGATGATCACGGTGAGCACGATGGTGATCATGAGTTCAAGCAGTGTAAACCCTTGCTCGTTTGTCATTGCGAGGAGCCGGAGGCAACGAAGCAATCTATGTTCATCTGTCATTGCGAGGAGCCGGAGGCGACGAAGCAATCTATGTTCACAGAGATTGCTTCGCTTCGCTCGCAATGACACCAATCCATTCGCTCGCAATGACACCAATCCGTGCCTATTATTCATCTTTGGGCTCCCAATACATGACCGCCCCTATTCCGGTCGTGCCTATCTTGCCGAA
The DNA here is from genome assembly GCA_023247955.1 of Candidatus Omnitrophota bacterium. GTDB lineage: Bacteria > Omnitrophota > Gorgyraeia > 2-02-FULL-51-18 > 2-02-FULL-51-18 > JACPAX01. The sequence goes on along the minus strand of JAHFFL010000060.1, from coordinate 3,924 downwards.
CGTCACGGTACCGCTTTTGATCTTAAAGCCGTACTGGGACGTGGCGGAGAGCGTCACCGTCTCAGCCTGCGTATTTCCGATCACAACCCTTGCCAAACCTTTGGTGAAAATAATCGGCTTACCGGGCGAAGAGAAAAACACACTGTTGTCTTTGGTCGCCTCGTCGACTAGAATTTGTATCGAGATTGAGTTTTCCGACGTGATGCGATTCCCGCTCTCGTCGACCAGTTGTATCTCCACCTCGGTCGTGCCGATCGGTGCGACAGTTGAAATCACCTCGATAGACGCGTCCTTGATCTGTATCGGCGAAGTCACAGCGGTCATGCTTCCGTACGTCGCGGTAATCACGTACGATCCTTTGGCCGTGGCAGACCAGTTAAACTCCTTTTTGCCCGCGTCGGCCTCCACGAAATCGGTCTCCAGAGGAATCGTATCCAGCGTGGGCGTGGTGCTCAATTTGATTTTCCCCGAAAAATTTTTGATCGGGTTCCCAAGCTCATCATTTACCGCGAGAGTTGTCTTAAACGTTTCACCGACATAAAAGTAGTCGCGGCCTGTGGGAGGCGCGTCGACTTTCAGCGTGATCGCTTTCGGCGCGAAGGTGAGCGTCCCGCTCGTGCCCGTGATGGCCGTATTGGCTTTGTCGCTGACCTTGAGGGCAGCGGTCCCCCAACGGTCATACGTCATGGACACCTGGGCCACACCCTTCACAAAATTGGCCGCGACAAGTTCCGCAGGCAACAAAGAAGCGCCTGTCACCGTCGCCGGAGACACGGGGACTGCCGTCACCGTCGCCGGGCCCTGATAGTTGGGCGTGATTTGGTCGGTGAGACCCAAAGCGCTCACACTCAGCGTGAATGCCTTTGAAACGACTTGAGAAGTCGATTCGGTCGTGACGCTGAAGCTGTTCGGCGTCACTTGAATCTGCCCGGAAACGCCTTTCTTGGAGGAATCCGAGGAATCCGTCACGACAATCTCGATAAACCCGCAGTCCGTGTAGGTGAGCGGGACCGTCAATACGCCGTTAACAAATCCGGTGGCGGTGGACGGGCTGATCACCTTGGTGCCAGAGGCCGGCGATACATAATTGAGTGAGACGTTGACGGTTCCACTATAGGACGTGTCGGTGCCGCCTTGGTCATTCAAGACCGTGATTCGCGCGTCAAAGGCCAGGCCGGCGATCTGCGGAGACGCGACGGAAACGTCGAAAGATTTTCCTTCGTCAACCACAGTGATCTCTTGGCTCGCCGAATCCCATCCCCTGTCTTCGGCCTCATCCACCGTGATCGTCGGTTTTCCGGATGTTGTGTCCTTATAGTAAAAAGTGACTTCGGAGGAATCTTTGGGGATCGTCGCCTGCGTGACCGAGGTCCACGTGTTTTTTTCCAGCGAAAATTGGCCGCTGGAAGTACTGGATTTAAGATTAAGAATAATATCTTTCCAGGCCTTCTGCGCTTCGGATCCCGCGCTTTGCAGTTGCACCGTGATGGCGTTTGAAGCCGTGGCTTTGACGATGTTTTGCGTGGAGCTCGTGATCGCTAAGCGCTTCACAAAGCATAAAACAATCTCGTCCACGTAGACGTCGTCCACCAGCGTCCCGTGGTAGGCGCCGTCAAAACCGATCTTACTCATCGAATTGATCGTGGTATCGATAAAACTCAGGTTTTCCTTGTCCGGCGTAAAAGGCGATTTGAAGGTGCCGGCCGGCATGACGTAGAGATCGTAACGATGCGTGGAAAAATCGAGCTTGAAGATCACGCGCAGCCACTGGTCCGTGGAAAAGGTCTTCCCCGTATTGATCCAGCTCTTGCCGTCGGCTGCGAGGAGCTTGCCGGTATAATCAAACGTGACCGACGCGATCCCTTGCGACGGGGTCGCGGCCTGTTCATTGCCGATGCCGGGTTTGATCACCATCTCCACCCAGGCGATGGACGAGCTGTAGCTCGTGGTCTTTGTCACCTTCACGGGCGTAGAAGCGCCGATGAGCTTCAGCGCTTTGCCGCTGTCGGCAAAGATGGTCCCTGAGGCGGAGACTGCGTTGGAAGTGCTTCCCGAAGTTACTTTCCAGGAAGAGACGCTGTCCACCGTCGCGCCGTCCGTGTAAGAATCAAAGTTGTCGAACAGGGTGTCGACTGCCTGGGCCGCCCCGGACATCGCGAACGTCAGCGTGCCTGCAAGCAAGAAAACCGTTAAACCTCTTTTAAGATTACCCATAACATCCTCACATTAAAAGAAATGCAAAAATCCGCCCGCGGTGTCCGCAGCGACTGCGCCGAAGTTCCAATTCACGTTGTTCCCGCCGTCGATATTGCTCACATCCAATGCGTTGATCGCCGCGCCGCCGCTGGCGTTCGAATAAGACGGCAAGACATTCAAAACCGACTGAGTCACGCCGGTCGCATTGACGTTGAGGAGCCAAGCTGTCGCGGCTGTAAGTGGAGCAAGCGTAATCGTATTGCCGTTGTCTGCCGCAAAGGTCAGCGAGCCGTTCGCCGCGATGGTCTGCGCGACGCTGCTTTGGAAATTCACGGTTCTTGTGACACCGGTGATCGCAAGTTTTTGCCAGGTGTTGGCGCTGTTGATGGTTTGAGTGCCGCTGCCGTCAAAAGTAATGATTCCTGTGCCGGCAATTGTCCCTCCACCGGTCCAGTTGCCGGCGATAGTGATATTCAGCGCATTGGTGTCCAACGCGCCCGCCGAATTTACAAAGTTGCCGTTCACATCCAAGACGCTTGTCGCAAGCTGCAACGTGCCGGCGGCCGAATGCGTGAGACTGTTAAAGCTTTTCGTAGAGGCCGTGAGCGCTTGCGTATTACCGGCCCCGGCGTCAAAAATGAAAGTTGATCCGGTCACCGTGAACGTGTCGCAGCTCGCAAGGTTGAATGCGGAGGCTGAATAATTGATGGTCCGGTTTGTGATGTCGAAAGTCACCGTACCGCCCGTGGTATTAAAGGCGATCGCCGCGTCAAAGTCCGCATTGTCCCCGAGCGTCAAAGTGCCTGATGCCGTTGCGGAGCCGATCGTGAAGCTGGTATATCCCGCCCAAGTTTGTCCAGCTGAGGTAAGAGTGGTAGTTCCGTCAAAAATGTACGTCGTGGAAGTGTCTGTGAAAGTATCCAGATTGGTGAGGTCCAGGTTACCGGCGAAGTTGACCGTATCATTGGCGACGTCAAACGTCGTGTTGCCGGAGACCCCAAAACTAAGGTTTCCATTCAAGTCTAAATTATTTCCGGTCGTGAAAGAACTGGCGCCTTGGACGAACAAGTCACCTCCGACGGTCAGGGCATCACTCGTAGCCAGAGCCGTGCCCGCTCCTGTTCCGACCGTAATATTGCCAAATTCCTTCCCGGCCGAGGTGAGAGTCACATTATTGCCGGCTCCGTTCACAAAATCAAAAATCACCGTCGACCCGGCAGAAGTCAACACATCGCATGAGCTGAGGTCCAATGAGGAAACACTATAATTGAGTGTCTTGCCGTTTAGATTTAAGGTCGCTGTGCCGCCTACTGTGTTGAATAAAATAGGTTCGTCGAAATCCGCATTATCCCCAAGGATTAAAGTACCGGATGCCGAGGCGGAACCTATGGTTAAACTAGAAATTGCACTCGGCCAAGTCTTGCCTCCTGAGGTCAAGGTAGTATTCCCATCGAAAATGATGTCGGCTGAAGCCAAAGTAAGGGCCAGGTTCGTAAGGTCTACGTTGCCGCCAAAGTTGACCGTTTTACTCGAGGCGGTGAATCCGCACCCCGCAGAAGCCGCGGCAAAGCTGCCGTTGACGTCCAGGGTATCTGCGATCGTAAGCGTAACGCTGACATAAACGCTGCTTCCGATTTGAACATTGTTAAGGGCCTTGCCGGCAGAAGTCAGCGTGGTACCCGCGAAAACAATCGTAGACCCGGTGGGGGTAAACGTGTCGCAGTTTTG
>JAHFFL010000059.1 GCA_023247955.1 Candidatus Omnitrophota bacterium | reverse complement strand
GCATCGGCCTGGATGAGCGGCTTCACAAAGAGGAGTCGCTGGCCCGTATCGAGCGAGCCAGGTTTGCCTAAGGTGACTGAAGCGCTGAGGAACCGGTCTCTCATTTTTACGAGCGCCGCGCTCCGTTCCTCGGCGATAAGTTTTTCAGGCGTGATCCTGGCGCTTTATCTGTCGGCCGTGCGTTTTTCGGTGGTTGGAATCGGCTGGGTTGTGGCTCTCGGTCTTGCCGGCGCGTCGGCGGCGACCTTGCTTGTGGTGCTCGGGCCTCCGGTCAGAAATGAAAAAGCAGCCCTCGTCGGTCTTGCCTTTCTCATGGCGCTAGGCGGGCTGGTCTTCGCCTTCTCGACAAAACTCCTTATTCTGGTCCCGTTCGCATTTTTCGGCATGGTAAACGGCATGGGCCGCGACCGCGGGGCCAGCACTACCATTGAGCAGGCCATACTCCCGACCACCGCCACCGAGAAAGAGCGCACGCGTGTGTTCGCGTGGTACAACGTCTGCGTGGATGCCGGGCACGCCGTCGGCGCTTTGCTCGGCACGTTGCCTGCGATTTTCAGAACCCGTTTTTATATGGACACGGTTCATTCTTACCAGAGGGCCTGGCTGGTTTACGCTGTTCTCTGCGCGACGGCGGGACTTGTGGTGTTTGGCCTTTCTCGTTCGGCCAGATCTGCCGAGCATCCGCCGATTTCACGGCTCAGCCCCGAGTCGCGGCCCATCGTCAGGAATTTTGCGCTCTTATCGGGACTGGACAGTCTGGGCGGAGGGTTTCTGACCACCGCGCTGATCAGTTTCTGGTTTTTTAAAAGATTCGGCGTCGATGAGTCTTTTCTCGGACCGCTATTTTTCTTCGCGCGGCTTGCGAATGTTTTCTCGCATCTGGCCGCGGCGTGGATCGCGAAAAAGATAGGACTTATCAGGACCATGGTATTCACCCACATCCCTTCGAGCGTTCTTTTGATGACTATCCCGTTCATGCCGAGCATCGAAATAGCGGTGGTTCTTTTTCTGATCCGCGAATCACTGGTCGAGATGGATGTGCCGACGCGCCAATCTTATATCGTAGCGGTGGTGAAACCCGAGGAGCGGGTAAAGGCCGCGGGGCTTGCTAATCTGACCCGGGGCGTCGCATGGGCCGCGGGGCCTGCGATCGGAGGGATTTTAAGCGTGATTTCGATGTCGCTGCCGATTCTTATTGGTCCCGGAATCAAGATCGTCTATGATATCTTGCTTTACCGGCAATTTCATAAAGTCAAACCGCCGGAGGAAATCGCTTTAGTTTCAGCGGGTCAAAAATGACGGATCGCCATCTTACTCAAGAACAGCTAAAGAGTTTTAATCGGGACGGTTTTCTCGTGCTGCCCGGAATGTTTGGCGCCGCAAAGATCAAGGAGCTTTCCGGCTGGATTGACGAACTGGCCCAAAGGCCGCCGGAACGCGGCCGGCAGATGGCCTATTACGAGAACAGTTTTCTCGAGAAAGCGAAAAAGATTCTCTCCCGTATCGAGGATTTCGCCGATTTCCACGCGGGCATGAGCGGGTTTATCTGCCGCGGTAAAATCATCCGCGTGGCGGGCGAACTTTTGAGGGAGTCGGCGTTGCTGTTTAAGGAAAAAGTTAATTTTAAAATGCCGGGCGGCGTCGGTTTTGAGCCGCATCAGGATATTCAGCCGGGCTGGGATGAATACGCCTCTTATTTTATCTCGGTGCTGGTCACGATAGACAAGAGCACCGAAGAAAACGGCTGTCTCGAGCTGGCTACCGGCCATCATAAAAAGGGACTGATAGGCCGGAAGTGGGAACCGCTGCAAGGCGAGGAACTGCGCGGGATAGAATTTAAAAAATATCCGATGGAGCCGGGAGACGTCGCGTTTTTTGACTGCTACGTGCCGCACCAGTCGGGCCCCAACCTGAGCTCAAAGCCGCGGAGAAACCTGTATCTCACGTACAACCGCGCAAGCGACGGGGACCATCGCCGCCGTTATTTCTCGGACAAACGCAAAAGTTTTCCGCCTGATTTTGAAAGAGAGCCGGGAAAAGAATATAAGTTTAAGGTTTGATGTTTTTTAGAATCACCGCCAGATCTTCCGGAAAATCCATTTCGCTCCAGAAAAATCCGTCTATTTTCATAACACCCACCTTTTTTTGCCGCAGAAGCCGCGTGTAGGCCGTTTCGTATTCCACGTCCAAGATGTTTTTTCGGATAAATCCCGCCAAGATCTTTTTAAGCATCCCGGCGTCCCGGGCCGAGAGCTTTACGATGCCGGTCGTTTCGCCGACTACTTTCAGGCCCGGCAGGATTTTCTTGGAAACGGCGACCGCGCGGCCGTTTTTTGACATCACCATCATTTCTTCGCCGGCGCCTTTCGAGCGGGTATCGAGCAGAAACGCGCTCTTTTTTCTCGAGGCCAGGAGCCGCCGCAGCGCTTCCGTCGGAAAAAAGACATCGGCGTCCATGACCAGCGTGTCAGAGTCGAGATGGGCGGAGGCCGAATGCAGAGAGACGACGCTTCCGCGGCGGTATTGGTTGTTGACGACAAAGCGGATGTTTAGGCCAGCGCCTTCTTTCGCACAGAAACGGAAGATTTTTTTTCGCTGGTGTCCGCAAACGATCACGACATCCCGGATGCCGAGGGCCTTAAAGCTTTTGAGATAGCGCGAGAGAAGGGTCTGGCCGGTACGGCCCAAAGGAATCAGGCATTTGGGGAGCTTTTTGGTGCGCGGCCCGAAGCGGCGGCCGACTCCGGCCGCGAGGACAATTGCCCTCATTTTTTGGTCCCGAACAGATGTTTGAAGTTAAGCAGCAATGCGCTCACCCAAAGGACCTGCAGGTAGCCCGCGCCGAACCAGAGGAGGTAAGATGCTTTGCCCGCCGCCGCGAAGGCGACGACCAGCCATGACGCATCTCCTTCCCGCAGCGCGTCAAAAAATTTGAAGAAGAAACGTTCGCGGTATTTTACGGCCGGATGGGGGACGTCAAACTCCGCGGGGCCGAAACCCCTGTACTTCTCAAGCACAACGAGCGAGCAATGCATTAGAGTGCCGAATAGGCAGAGTCCCAGGGCGCCCGCCACAAACTTTGGCTCAGCTCCGTTTTTCAAAACGCTGTAACCGACCCCGATAAAAAGGGACAAGTCGGTGAGAAAATCGACGCCGATATCCAGCCAGCCGCCAAAGACGCTGCCCAAATTTTTGGCCCTTGCGATTTCGCCGTCACAGTTGTCGAGGACGCAGGCGAGCTCGTAACAAGCTGCCCCCCAAAGCGACGGAAAATAAGTCCCGCGCGCAAATAAAAATCCCGCTAAAATTCCGCATGCCAGACTGAGCAAGGTTACTTGATTGGGAGTAATGGGAAGACGGAGTAAAAAAGAAGTAAGCGGCTCCGAAAAGACGCGGTTGAGCCGGAAATCTTTGGCGGCGGTCGGCATTATTTTTCCGAAAGGATTTTCCCAAGCCGGCGCAGGAATCTCCGGAGATCCGGAATGCTCACGTCGCCGAGGTTCGAAACGCGGAAGATTTTTCCCTGCAACGCTGATTGCCCGGCGTAAATCACGAAACCTTCTTTTTTCAGCCGGTCATGAAGCTTGTGGTAAGCAATGGACGCAGGCGTCCAAACGGCCGTCAGGACATGCGAGCGCGAAGGCTTCTCAACCAGAAAACGGAGGCCCAGATTCTCGATGCCTTGTTGCAGTATTTTGCTCTTTTTCCGGTAGAGCCGGATACGCGCTTGCAGGCCCTGTTTTTTGAGTTCTTCCAACGCCTCATTGAATGCGTAGAGCGTCTGAACGGCTGGCGTGAATGCCGTGCCGTTTTCTTCGGAAAACTTCAGCATGCCGCTCAGATCCAGCGAAAGCGAACGTGGTTTTTTCTTTTGCAGCGCGGCCTTCGCTTTTTTGGAAAGGATCACGAACGAGATACCGGGAAAGCCGTGCAGGCATTTGCCGGAAGTGCCGGCGCAGAGATCAATCGAATCTTTTTTAAAGTGGACCGGCTCCGCGCCGAGAGAGCTCACGGCGTCCACGAGAAAGAATTTTTTGTATTTTTTGGCAAGTGTCGCGACCGCCGAGAGGGGATTGAGCATGCCGGTCGAAGTCTCATGATGCACCATCGCGATGGACTCAATCGAGGGGTCTTCGCGTAGCGCAGACTCGATTTCCTCCAGGGCCGGAAACGACCCGGCACCGCCTTCGATCGCGCGGTGGGGAATTTCGTGCAGCGCGAGAATCGAGCGGATCCGCTCGCCGTAGATGCCGTTTGAGAGAACCAACGTTTTTTTCTTCGCGTCGCCGAAAGAACAGAGCATCGCCTCGAGGGCCGTCGTGCCGGACCCCGTGAACACGGCGACCGTGTGGGTGGAGCTGATTCCGAAGATGGAAAGGAGTTTTTGCCGCACGCCTTTCAAGAGGTCCGAAAATTCTTCTTCCCGATGACAGATATCCGGTCCCAAGAGCGACCGGCGCACACGCTCGGTCACGTTGACCGGGCCGGGGTTCAGCAGGACCCAGCGATTCATGGCGTTCTCTTCTTGGAAATGGCTTTTTTGAAATTAGCCGCTATCGCTTCCGAGCTGTATTTGCTCGAGATGCGCGGGATCGGGATCGCGTCGGTGGCCAGACGGCTGATCTTGATCCGCAGAAAAGAGGGGCCTTTCGACGCGAGGAGGCGGCGCAGCTTCTTTTTTAAATCAGTTTCGGTCGAGACGGTCTCGGCGCCCAGGTAACCGCAGGCGAGCGCCGCCGCGCAAAAATCGGTCGAAGGCGAAGTAGTGTCCTGGTTGCCGGTAGTTTCGTAGGCCTCGTTGTCCAGCACGACATGAAAGAAGTTTTTGGGTTTGTAAAAACCGACCGAGGAGAGAATCCCCAGGTGCATGAGAATCGCGCCGTCCCCGTCAAGCACCACTACTTTTTGGTCCGGGCGGCTGAGCGCGATCCCAAGGCCTATGGACGCCGCGTGGCCCATAGATCCCTGCATGTAAAAGTTGCGCGCGCGGTCGCGCACGGCAAAGAGCTCGCGCGAGGGTTTGCCGGTGGTCGCGATCACGCAGGCGGTGTCTTCAAGCTCGTCCATGACCAGGCGTATCGCGTCTACTCTCTTGAGCGGGTAATATCCTGTCGCTTTTGGGTTTGGAGCGTACTCGTCCAGCGTGCCTTTACGCACAAAAAAAGCGAAAGGGGTTTTTTTCTTCTTCATGTGGCGCGCCGCCTTATCGAGCGCTTGATGGAACGCCACCACCTGGGTCGGCATGTCCGCATGCGGCAGACCGAGGGCGTCCAGCAGGGAGCCCATGGTATTTCCGATGATTTCGTGCTGGGGTTCGTCGGATACCCCGTAGGCGCGGCCGCTGATAAAAAGAGGAACCGGAAGTTTGTAGATCATGTTGAGCGAAGTGAGCGGATTGACGAGATTCCCCAGCCCCGAGTTTTGGATGAGGAGTACCGTCGGCCGGCCCGCGAGACAGGCCCCAGCGGCCAGCGCCAACGCGGAGCCCTCGTTCGGCACCATCGTATAGGAGAACTTCGGGTCATCGATTACGTAGTTTATCGCCGTTTGAAAAAAAGAACAGGGGACGCCGGTGAAACGAAAGAAACCTTTGTTGGCCAGCGCGTCCACAAATTCGTTCGGAGAGATCATCCCACCACCTCAGTTTTTGGCGCAACGCCGCTCGAAGGAGGAGGTGGTGGGATCATTAGGGTTTCGAAACGACGAGGGTACTGTTTGGCTCGAAATGGGCGCGCGCGCGGCGGAGGTCATCGGGTGAATGGATCTCGGACCATCCGTGCTCGATCTCAAGGCCGTGAATGGGGACGTCTCGGTCAATGAGGAACTGCAAGAGATCGTTGAAATCCGCTTTTTCCGCGTCCGGACTTTCGTAGAACGACTGATGGCTGAACTTTTGGTTCGCTTCTTCCCACGCGCGGCGAAGCTCTTTGATGCCGTCATTTTTAAAGAGGGCCATTCCGATAAACTCGTAATTGGCTTCTTTTTTATCGATGCGGGTGCCGACGCGTCGGACCTGCCTGAAATTATTTAAATCAAATCGACGGAAAGAAGTCCCTTTGGCCGGGTCTTCGGCGATCACGAGATCCAGTTTTTTATCCCGATAGGGTAGAGTCTGATAAGCCCGGTCGATGACCAGCGTGATCGCATAGGGGCTTTTTAAAAGCTGATCCACGATGAGCCGGTTGAACAAAATATCCGAATAGGCGATGAGGCACTCATTTCTCATCAGGTCCTTGGCCAGCATCACCGAGTACGCGCTCCCGGTCTCGGCGTAGCGGGTGTTTCGAAGAATCTTGGCGCCCTCGGCCTTGATTTTTTCCGCGGAATAACCGCCAACGACAAAAATCTCTCGGATACCGAACGATCGCAGCGCGTCGGCCTGCCTGTCGATCAGCGTCTTTCCGCCAATCTCCAGCATGCAGAGCGGCAGGTCTTTCAGGATTTCACCGAACCCGGCCTGCAGGCGATGGTCCGCTGCCGCGGGGATAATGGCCTGCACGCCGGCCTTGGGCGAAAATTTTTCCTCGTTTTGTTTGAGCTCAAGCATACCCTGGATCTCAAATACCGTTTTCATTGGCGCGATGCGCGGCTCGACCACGGCTGTGGAACCGCTTTCATGAATGGATTTGAATGTTTCGTCCATCGCCTGTATCGAGGCGCGGAGCCCTTGGTTGGCGTAAATGACTATCTTAAAACCTTTTTTCGCCAGCTCCTCGGCGGTGACTTCATAATAGGTGGTCGGGATAGCGACGAGCGGCACCGGCGATTTCCATTGCCGTGAGAAAGCAAATATCTCGTCGGGTGTCGTGGCCTTGGAGTGGATCACGATACCATCGGCGCCGGCCTCGCAGTAAGCGCGCGCACGTCTCAGCGCCTCTTCCATTCCCCAGCCGGCGATCAAGGCCTCGACGCGCGCAAAGACCATGAAATCGGATCCGCGCTGCGCGTTTTTAGCGGCCTCGATCTTGCCTTTGAATTCCTCTATCGAGGCGAGCTCCTGGCGCCCCGGCACAAAGCTGTTTTGTTTAGGAAATAATTTGTCCTCGATGAC
>JAHFFL010000058.1 GCA_023247955.1 Candidatus Omnitrophota bacterium | reverse complement strand
GCAAGCGCATCGCGCAGATCCCCGCGCGGAAAGTGCCGGAAGCAACCAAGGCCATCCTGGAATCTTTCAAGACTGAGAAGGGCCAGGCGGAGACGTTTTTGCAGTGGGCGGAGCGGGTGGGGGTCCAGCACCTGAAAGACCTCGTCGTGCCGCACCTGGCGATCCCCGCTTATGATCAGGATCCGCTGATGTACGAAGACCTCGGAGATCCCGGTAAACCGTTCAAGGTGGAAGTAGGCAAAGGCGAGTGCGCCGCGTAAGTTTAATCCCAGGGTCGTAGAGTTTATGCCGTTGATGCTGTCGCCCGAGCCGGTTGTCAAGCTCGAGAACTATTTCAGGGACCCTTTCGACAACGCCGTCGCGACGGCACGTACCTGTTATTCTCCACGCGTTGTGACTTCCGATGACGTCCACAAAGACGAGCGGTCGCGCCTGCGCCGCGATGAGATCGCCGAATCGATTTATAAAGCCGGTCATCACACGACGATCCAACACGCGACGTTTCAGTTTATCCTGGACAAGGTCTCGCGCCAGTTCATCTGGTCGTTTCTGCACAGCCATCCCTTTTATAATAGCGAACAAGTGAGCCAACGTTATGTCGAAGTGTCGCCTGAGAATTTTTCGGTGCCGCCGCTCGATGACGACCAGTCGCTTGAAATTTATCTGGAGACGATCCGCCTGCAGATGCGCGTCTACCAGGACCTCATGAGGATTTTGGACCCTACGATACGCGCGCAATACGCGAAGATTTTCCCGAACCGGGATCCTGAGCTCAAGCGGTGGAATTCCTCGCTCAAAAAACGCGCGCAGGAAGTGGCGCGTTATGTCCTGCCGGTCGCGACGCACGCGCATCTTTACCACACTGTGAGCGGCCTCACGCTTCACCGCTACCACAAGCTCGTCGAGCAGTTTGACACGCCGGGCGAGCAGCGGCAGGTGGTGCGGAAAATGATAGAAGCCGTCAACGAAGTGGACCCGCTGTTTTTTAAACACATCGAGGATCCGTTGCCCCTGGACAAGACGCCGGAGTATGAATTTTTCGCCGCGCGCGCGTTGTCCGAGGACGTGCCGAGCCGCCGGGAATTTTTGGAGGAGTTTGATTCGGCGCTGGGGGGCTTGACCTCACGACTGGTGGATTACAAGGTCAACGGCCAGGCCAGCATGGCGCAGGCGGTGCGAGCGGTGCTGGGCGTGACCCAGGAAAACCTTTCGGAGACCGAGGCGCTGGACCTGGTGCTTAACCCTGCGAAGAATTCTCTTTTCGGCGAAGCGTTGAATCTCACGACGCTCGGCAAACTCACGCGCACGATGTCGCATCCTCATTTCACGTTTCAGAAAAAGATCAGCCACACCGCCGACTCGCAGGACCAGCGCCACCGCATGACGCCTGGCTCACGGCCGGTGCTGCACCGCCATTTTGTCGCATCAAATCCTGACTACATCACGCCGTCGCTGATCCAAATCTCAGCGGAGGCGTCGGAGCATTACCGCACGACCATGCAGACGGTCTGGCAGAACATGGCCCGTCTTTTGGAGCGGGGGGCCGGCGAGGAGCATGCGATGTACCTTTTACCGAACGCGTTCCCGATACGGTTTTATGAGTCCGGCGATCTTTTGAACCATCACCACAAGTGGACCAAGCGGCTCTGCTACACCGCTCAGGAAGAGATCTGGAACATGTGCAAGGACGAGGTGACGCAGGTGGGACAAATCTTTCCGGAAATTGGCAAGTACATGTTGCCGCCTTGCGGGCTCCGGAGCCTGGCGTCCACGCGGCCCTATTGCCCCGAGGGAGAGCGATTTTGCGGCATTCCCGTTTGGAAACTTCCGGTCACGGAATTCGAGAGAGTCATTTAAAGGGTCAGAATCTTGACAAAGCAGAAATCGGCTGTGATATACTCTTGTTGTCGGCAATTGGCCATAGGGAATAACCCCACTTTACGGCGTCTCATGAGAAGGAGAAAGTCGATGAATTGGAATAAGAGTTTTGTTTCACTGACGGTTGCCTTGACCTGTCTTTGCACGTGGTCCGTTTCCAAAGCGGGGGGGCAGGATTATCAAGGGCAGGAAGATCCCAACAAGAAAATTTTAAAACAAGGTCTCTTAGGCGCGGGCGTAGGCGCGATCTCCGCGAGCGGCTCGGGCGGGAACGCGGGCAAAGGGGCCCTGATCGGCGCGGGCACGAATGTGATTGGAGGTGCGCTTTTGGATTCGTTGTCTACTCCGTCGCAACAACGATCGGCCCAGCCCATGCAGTATGCGCCGGCCCCGCAGGGTTATGCTCAGCAACAACAGGCCTATCCGGTGCAGCCACAGGGCTATTACCAACAGGCTCCGGAGCCGGCTTATCAACCGGTTTATTATTCCCAACCCCCTCAAGAAGATCCCAACAAGAAAATCTTAAAACAAGGTCTCTTAGGCGCGGGCACCGGCGCTATCGCCGCCAGCGCTTCCGGCGGCAAAGCGGGCAAAGGGGCCCTGATCGGCGCGGGCACCAACGTAATCGGCGGTGCGCTTTTAGACAGCTTGATGGGGCCTTCTCAGCAACAGCAGCCGCCCGCTTACTACCCGGCACCACAATATGCACAGACTGCCCCTGCGTACAATTCCAGCGGGCAAAATCAGTCGAAGTGTAGACAGGTGACTTATTATGATAAGGAAGGCAATCCTGTCAAAACGGTTGAAGAGTGCTGATTAGTTCATAACCGGCATAGTTTTTACTATTCATCTTAAACGGGGGCGCTTGCGGGCGTTCCCGTTTTATTTTTGGCGACTATGCGAAAAAAGATAATCTATCTGGACCACCAGGCGACGACGCCGCTGGACCCTCGGGTCAGGCGGGCGATGGGGCCTTATCTCGACGGGAAGTTCGGGAATGCCGCGAGCTACACGCATGCGGCCGGCCGGGAAGCCGCCGTCGCAGTGGAGAAGGCGCGCGAGGAGATTGCCAGACTCATCGGCGCGGACGCGCGCGAGATTGTCTTTACCAGCGGAGCGACGGAGTCCGACAATCTCGCGTTAAAAGGAGCGGCCCGGGCCTACCGGGGAAAAGGCAGACATATCGTCACGCTTTTGATTGAGCACAAGGCGGTGCTTGATTCCTGCAAACGTCTTGAGATGGACGGGTTTCGGGTGACGTATCTTCCGGTCCGGAAAGACGGACGTTTGGATGTGGGAGGTTTGAAGAGCGCGATACGCCCGGACACGATTTTAATCTCAACGATGTTCGCGAACAACGAGATCGGCGTTCTTCAGCCGGTCGCGGAGATCGGGAAAATCGCGCAAGGAAAGGGAATACTTTTCCACTCGGACGCCGCCCAAGCCGTGGGAAAGGTTCCCGTCGACGTGCGAGCGCTCGGGATAGACCTTTTATCTTTCAGCGCCCACAAAATTTACGGGCCGAAGGGGATAGGGGTCTTATATGTCCGCAAAAAAGAACCACGCGTGCGTCTGGTGCCGCTGATTGACGGCGGGGGGCATGAATCCGGTTTCCGTTCGGGAACGCTGAATGTTCCCGCGATCGTGGGTTTTGGCCGTGCCTGCGCGGTTGCCCGTGAGAAGATGAAAGAGGAGGCGGCCAGAACCACGTGGTTGAGAAACCGGCTGCGCGATGGGTTGATCCAGCGCTTGCCGGACTGCGTGGTGAATGGGAGCCAGGAACACCGTTTGCCGAATAATCTCAATATCAGTTTTGCCGGAGTGGAGGCAAAGGTCCTCATGGACCGATTGAGGAGTGTGGCTGTTTCTTCCGGGTCGGCCTGTACCTCAACGAGCGTCGAGCCCTCCTATGTGCTGAAGGCGATAGGGGTATCCGAAGAACTACGCCGCTCGGCGATACGTCTAGGGGTAGGGCGTTTCACGACGGTAGGGGAAATAGACAGGGCCGTGCAGGAAATTGTGGGTTGTGTTAAGCGAATTAGAGCGAGGCGGAAAGCGGCTTAAAAATCAGTACTTGGCCCAGCGCAATATGGTAAAATACCCGCTTTGTGGAGAGCTAAATGAGTTTGACTCAAGACGAAATATTAAGATATAGCCGGCATCTCATCATGCCCGAAGTGGGTATGGAAGGGCAGGAGAAGTTGAAGGCGGCCCGCGTGCTTCTTATCGGCACCGGCGGTCTCGGCTCCCCGGCGGCATTGTATTTGGCGGCGGCGGGCGTAGGGACGCTGGGGCTTATCGATTTTGACGTCGTGGATTTCTCCAATTTACAGCGCCAAATCATTCACAGCACGAAAAGCGTCAATAAGCCCAAAGTCGAATCGGCCCGCGAGCGCCTCGCCGAGATCAATCCCAATGTCCGCGTCGAAATCCATAACGAGCGGTTGACCCGGGACAATATCCTGCGCATCATTAAGGATTATTCCATTATTCTCGATGGGACCGACAACTTCCAGACCCGCTACCTGGTCAATGACGCCTGCGTGTTTACGGGCAAGCCCTTTGTTTACGGCAGTATATTCCGCTTTGACGGCCAGGCCACGGTGTTTTACCCGGGCAAAGGGCCTTGCTACCGTTGCCTCTTTGCCGAACCGCCGCCGCCCGGCATGGTCCCGAGCTGCGCCGAAGGGGGGGTGCTTGGAATTCTTCCCGGCGTGATTGGCGTGATCCAGGCGACCGAAGTGGTGAAGCTGATTCTCGGCAAGGGAGAGCCGCTGATCGGGCGCCTTCTGCTTTATGACGCGCTGAAGATGAGCTTTCGTGAAGTCAAATTCAGGAAAAACCCCAAATGCCCGGTATGCAGCGAGCATCCGACCGTCAAAGAGCTGATTGACTATGACGCGTTTTGCGGATTGACGCGCGGCGAGGAAAAAAGAACGGACGGCGCCGCAAAAGACATCCAGGAGATCGAGGTCACCGAGCTTAAAAAATGGATGGACCAAAAAAAGAAATTTGTGCTGGTTGACGTGCGCGAACCCTCGGAATACCAGATCAACCGTATTCCGGGGTCCAAGCTTATTCCGCTCGGTTTGCTTCCCGAAAAGGTGCATGAGCTCGACAGCGCGGACGAGATTGTCGTGCACTGCCATTTCGGCGGGCGGAGCGCGAAGGCCGCCGAGTTTCTGGGCAAAATGGGATTCAAAAAGGTCAAAAACCTCGCCGGCGGGATAGACGCCTGGTCTCAGGAAATAGACCCTAGCTGTCCTAAATACTGATGACCTTTCCGAACGGCGAGTCCCAGGAACGGCTGAAGCGGATGGAAGAGGCGCTGAAAGACACGAGGCGCCTCGTGGTGCTGACGCACGACAATCCTGATCCGGACTCGGTCTCAAGCGCGGTGACGCTTGCCTACCTTGTTTCCCAACGGCTCAAGATTCCTACGAAAGTAAAGTATGGCGGCATCGTCGGCAGGGCGGAGAACCGCGCGATGATACGGAATTTGGGGCTTCGCGTGTCCCCGCTGACCGAGTCTGATTTCAAACCCGGAGTTGATCTCGCGGTGGTTGACATGCAGCCCAGGACCGGCAATAACTCTTTCCCCAGAAATCGCAAGCCGCTGATCGTGATCGACCACCACCCCTTGAGAAAAACCACGAAGGCGGATTTTCTCGACATTCGCACCGAATACGGCGCGACGGCCACGATTCTCACCGAGTATCTTTTGATCAGCGGCCTTGAAATTCCTTCGGCTATCGCGACGGCGCTCTCCTATGGAATCAGCTCCGAGACGCAGGACCTCGGTCGCGAAGCCCGCGAGAAAGACATTCAGGCGTATCTGGCGCTTTTTCCTCTCAGCAACAAAAAACTTCTGGCCAGCATCGAACATCCGAAGCTCTCGCGCGACCATTTCATCACCTTAAGCCGCGCGTTGCACCACAGCTTTATTTATAAAAACGCGATCGCGACCTCGCTCGGTGAAATTTCAAATCCGGACTTCGTGCCATTCACAGCGGATTTCATGCTGCGCTGTGAGCGCATCACGTGGGCGCTGTGTCTCGGCCGCTACAAGGACCGGATCATCGTCTCGATCCGGACCACCAACGCCAAAGGGGAGGCGGGGCGTTTCTTGCGGCGTCTCATCGGCAAACGGGGGACCGCCGGCGGCCACGGCATGATTGCGGGAGGACAGATTCATTGCACGACGATGGAGCATGAGCACTGTACGAAACTTGAAGAAGAAATCACCCAAGGGTTTTTGAAGAAACTGGGCTACAAAGATGCCGTGGAGATGACGCCGCTTCTTCTACCGTCCCAATAATCCGCGCCAGTTTCGCTTGTGCGCGGCCCTCTGTTTATATATAATCTAAACGGCTGGCGCCAAAAATTTTTTCCGGAAGAATTTAACGGAGTTCGAAGCGAGGAGACGCGAATGACCGATTTTTTTGAGAGCGAAAGTTTTATCCTGCCTTCGGAAGTGCGCAAGGACGTGGCCGGCAAACTGAAGACGGTCAAGGGAGTCAAAAGTCTCGAGCTTCAGTTCAAAGGTGACGCGATAGAGGGCGCCAAGAAATTCAGCCAGATGCTCCTCGCTTTGAAAAGGGCGGGAGTCAAAATTTCCCATGAAGTGTCGATCAAGCTGGAGTTTCCCCGTGATATTTCCCGTGATAAAGCGTTGATGCTGGTCGAAAATATGCCGAAGTCCAGGAACGGATCGCTTCGCGTGCGTGTCCAGTGCGGGAGTGCCTCGTGAGCATGAAGATTGTTTTTGGCGTTTCAAAAAAACAGGCGAAGTCCCTCGGTGTCACCGGCGTCGTTTGTTTCGAAGAAGATCTCAAAAAAATCCAGAAGATCTTTCACGCGGAAAAATTTACCGCGAAAAAAGACGAGTCCCTTCTGATCCCTGCCGCAGCCGGGGCGTCGACCTTGCTTGTAGGTTTGGGCAAAAAAGAGAAATTTACGCTGGAAGGCGCGCGACGGGCCGCCGCCAAGACAATTGGTGAGGCGAAGAGACTGCGCGCGGAGCACGCGCGTCTGCGTCTTGAAGGTTTTGGGGATCAATTTTCCGCGGAGGATCTCGCCTCGGCGGCTGTGGAAGGCGCGCGGCTGTCGGATTACCGTTTTGACAAGTACAAATCCAAACCGTCGCCCGCCCGCCGGGTTTCCACTTTTGAAATTATCTCAAGTTTCGGGAGTCCGGCCAAAATAAAAAATGCAATACGGGAAAGCGAAGCCGTTTGCGAGGGAGTTTTTTTTACGCGGGATCTCGCGAATGAACCCGCGAACGTGATGACGCCGGAAGTGCTGGCGGGAGCCGCCCGCCGCATGGCGTCCAAAAGCGGTTTGCGCTGCCGGGTGCTCGGCAAAAACGAGATGCGGCGTCTGGGGATGGGCGGGGTGCTCGGAGTCTCGCAAGGCAGCG
>JAHFFL010000057.1 GCA_023247955.1 Candidatus Omnitrophota bacterium | reverse complement strand
AAACGGACAATCTGGTAGGGGTAGGTCAGGACATCGGCCATGCCCCATCCCCCCATTTCAGCGTTGATATAAAGATTTTTATCAAACTCTCTGATTTTTGTTATTTTGATGTAATAACCGTTTGTTGGTTTTACGCCGGAAAAACACGCGATCACCATTTCATTTTCAAAATCAACTTGAGGCGCTGGGGAATCATCACCCATGGCCTCTTTCCAAAACGGCCCCCATTCAGCCGCCTGGCGTATCACGACCAAAGCCGGCCCACCTTCATAGCGGCGTTGTTCTCCGGAGATTATGATTTTGAACGAGATACCCTCCAATGGAGGCGTCGCTTTCTCTTCGAGCTCATCCATTTTACTCAATAGCCCTTCTGCGTTTCCCACTCCTGGAAAAAGCGCAAAAACCATCATCACCAATAAAAACCGTCTCAACATTAGAGATCCTCCTTTTTTATAGGAAAGCTTAGCCATTGCTCCTCATCCTTGTACCGGCATTTGACGCGTAGTCCCCAGCCTTCTCCCACCCCTTTTTCTCTCCACCGTCGCCCATCTCCTTCCAACGGTTCAATCCATTTGCCGCTTGGATTCACCAAGCTGACCGAGCGAATAAGGCCCTGCCCATTCTTCCCCACAATTTCTTGGGTGTTATTGATCAACATATCTTTTCCAAAAAAAATGCCGCGCGCCCTCCAGTTCACTGAAGGATTAAGATGGACCTCAAACCCACCGGCCGACTTTTTGAATTCCGGCTTAAGCCAAAGCCACCCCACGACAAAATCTCCGAAATTCTCTCCATCTTTGCGGTCGTGATGGTAAAAGAAAAACTTTTTTGAATTTTTCTCTCTCGCCTTTGTGTCCAGATGCGCGATGATCGCCGCGCGGGCGGCCAAAAGCTGAAGCCAGGGGTCTCCGGAATTCAGGTTTTTCTCGATTAGGCTTTGAGCGCGACCGGCATCTTTGACGAAAGGCGCCTGGGCGGCCTTGGCCAGCGCTTCATTGTAAAGAAGAAGCGACCAGGCATTTTTATCCGGGTCGCTTGAGAATCTCTCCCAGGCTTTTTCAAAATAATCCATGAGGAGGCCAATGCGCAGGCGCGCGAAAAAAAGCGCAAAACGCGGCGGAATAGAGCGTTCTTCATTTAAATCCAAAAATTTGTAGAGACCGACGAGAGGTTCGAGTCTCCCCGCGTCCCAAAGTCCGAGCGCCGAAAAACCCATCGTAAGCGGCGTTTGTCTTTCATTCGGTTGGCTGGAAATACTTTCAAGCGACGGAGCGGCACCGTCCGCCATAAGATAAGCGATGATTTTACACCGCGCAAATCCAGTGGATGGCTTTAATGCGTTATAAAGCGCCTCCAAATCAGATGCCGCGCCGGCGAGAATTTCTACACTGCGGAAATAAGAATAAGTGTCTTTCCTCTCCGTGTTTTGCCGTTCAAGAATGTAATGCATTTGAAGAACCGGCCACGCTTTTTCAGGATTTAAGCGAAAAAGAACCTGCAAGGCTCTCATCCGTACTTCCGGCGTGCCGTCAGCCAGGCCTTTTTCGATAATCGGCATAACCTCGGATTCGGACGCAGGAATTTTCCATAAAAGCTCTATGGCCTTCGCGCGAACCCACCATTTCTCATGCGTGATCGCTTCTTCGGCCAGGGTAATCCGCTCGGCAGATCCCAACTGATTCGTTTCCTGCCCCCATACCAGGGCCGCAGAAAACCTCAGGTCAATCGACTGCTCTTTAAGGTTTTGACGGTAGGGCCCAAATTCTTTTTCGCCCATGAGGCGATAGAGTCCGCGGCAAATTTCAACGCGTGAAAAAAAATTCATGTCGTGTCGTTCAAACAGTCTCTTTAAATCATCAAGGTCCGAGCCGGACGCGGTATCGGCAAAAGTGCGCAGTGTGGAATAATAAATGGGGTAATTTCTTTTGGCCGAAGACTCTGATCCAAAAAAGTATTCCACCGCCGAGCGGATTTTGGCCAGACACTCTTCTATGGCAGGATCGTTTCTATCAAGAGCCAGTGAATCGATGACGCCGCAAACACTGACGGGAGACAGAGTATTGGCCCAGGTATAGGCGTCGCTTTCCTGGTCCATGAATTCCGCCGGGATATCGGCAAGCCCCCAAAAAAAAGGCCGCCATTCGCCGCGGGGTTTTAAATGAAGGGTGACACCCTGGGTTTCACCGGGAAAAACAAAGGTCTCGGTTGAATAAAGAGCGGCGGGTTCGGCGTGGAGAGGCGACAGCACAAAAAATAACAAAAAAATTGCGGAAAACGGCTTCACTCTTTCCGTTCAACCCATTTCTGCAATAACCTTTCTTGCTCTTCAACGTCTAATTTTGCCTGTCCTTCTTCCGAGGGGGCGCCGGCATATTCACGCAAAGCGTCCCAGGCCGACTTTTCTTGCTTAAGCTGGTCGCGCTTATTCCTTTCGTTCGCCGGGATCCAGCCCGGCGTGACCTTATAGGCCTGGTCATAGAAC
The DNA here is from genome assembly GCA_023247955.1 of Candidatus Omnitrophota bacterium. GTDB lineage: Bacteria > Omnitrophota > Gorgyraeia > 2-02-FULL-51-18 > 2-02-FULL-51-18 > JACPAX01. Next base: position 4,815 of record JAHFFL010000057.1, on the reverse strand, counting down.
CAATCTCTCCACCCGCCGATTTTCTCTTTTGTTTTTTTAATATCGACGCCGGCATTTTTCGCCGCTTCATTCTGAAACTCTTCAACATGCCTTATGGTCTCGGCGCTATTTTCTTCCGTCGGATTGTCGAGTGTGGCGTTCACCTTGTCCACGCCCTGGGCGGCGGCTTCGACCGTTCCGGTTACCGGCTTGGCCAGAATTCCGGAGGCCTTCCCGGCTCCGTATTTAAGGCCAAGCTCCGCCGCCTTGGACGTGCCGGTCCGCTTGCCTTCTTCAATTTCCTGAATGGCCCGGGCGCCTTTCAGCGCATCGGCGGCCTTACCGGCGCCTTTGCTGATATTTTCCAACTCAGGCATTCCTTCCTTAAACGGAGGCACCGCACCGAGGCCTTTGGCGGCGTATTTTGTGCCTTTCGCAGCGCCATGAGCTTCTTTCACAAAATCCGAGAATTTTTCATCCGCCGGGCCGTCGGGCATTTCTCCCGTGCTTGATCCTGCGTCCTTTGAACCGGGCTTCACGGCATCCCCAACCTCATCGAGTCTATCCAGCACGCCCGCGTGAACATCGCTCGTACAAACGAGTAAAAAAACAAAAAAAAGTCTCACTATCATTTTTTGTCCACGACTCCCCGATAAACGTCCATAATAACGGGCATGGCGCCGGCCATCGGGGCCAGCGATTTCCCCAATTCTTTTCGATATTGCAGTGAGGCCGCACAATAAGAAAAAACAATTCCCGCCAAAATGAGGGTCACGAGAACCCTTTGGCCCGCATTTTTTGCCGTGAAAAACCGGCCAGAGATAAATCCGGTAATCATCCAAAATCCAAAAATAAAAATCCAATAGACTACTGAAGAAATGTTCCCGGTGGAAAATTTAAAAAAGGATAAAATGATATCGGCCAAAACGGAAGGGATGGCCGCAGACGCGGTTAAAATAAATTCGAGGATTGGGGAGCGGATACTGGCGCCGATAAATTTATCGACGACAAGCCCCGCGGCCGCAAAAATAATGCCTGCGGTGATTCCAATCTTGATTGGAGGCATGGCCTAATCTTACTGCGATTTCGGCAGAATTCAACAATAAAAATTATACCGGACAGCGTTCCGTTTCGTTTGTTTAGACCAGAATGACCTTCGCGGGCGCGAAACCATTGAATCCTGCCGTGGCAGAGGCGCACGAATAAGCGCCTATGTTTTTTACGTAGACCACATCCCCGACATAAAGCTCGGGGATCTCCTCGTTGAGTGAAAGCGTGTCAAACGAGTCGCAAGTGGGACCGGCCAGCGCGCTCAAAAATTTTTGGCCCCGCCGAAGCGTCTTAAACTCGTAACGGCAGTGGTCGAATACCATGCCCGAAAAATCCGCGTAGACGCCGTCATTGAGATAATAATAATTCTTGTTGTTCCGGAAGGTCCGCCCCGCAACCTGGGTGACGAGTACCCCCGCGGGCCCCACCAAGAAACGGCCCGGTTCGGCGATAAATTTCACCTGCTTGTCGAAATGCGCCTTGATCTCGCGGCGGATCTGCGTGGCCATCCGCTCGAAATTGACTCCTACCTCGTCGTCGAAGTGCTGGATCGGAAAACCTCCGCCGATGTCCACGATCTTCAAAGGCAGGTCGTTTTCCCGGGCCTCTTTGAAAATACCGGATGTGATCTCGAGCGCCTGCAGGTAGTTTTCCACGTTCTTCGACTGCGAGCCCACGTGAAAGCTGACGCCCATCGGCACGAGCCCCAGCGACTTCGCCTTGCGCAAAAGATAAAACGCCTGGTCGCTGTCCACGCCGAATTTCAGCGACAGCTCCACGACGCTTCCCTCATTCGCCACCTTGATGCGAACCAGGACATGGGCGCCGGAGTAAAATTTGGCGAATTTGTAAAGTTCGGGTTCGTTGTCAAAAGTCATCAGCCGCACGCCACGTCTTCGGGCGAAGGTGATGTCCTCTTCGGACTTGATCGTGTTGGCAAATATGATTTTCGACGGGTGGGCCCCTAAATCCAGCACCTGCTTCATCTCCGCGGCGCTCGCGACGTCAAAACAGGCCCCGAGCTTGATGAAGGTCTTGAGGACCAGCGGGTGGGGGTTGGCCTTGATCGCGTAGTAGGGCGTCACTTCCGGCAGGGTTTTTCGGAAACGCTGGTATTGTTTCTCGAGCACCGACCGCCGGATTATCATGAGCGGCGTCCGGTGCTTTTTCATCATCGCGCGGATGAGAACCTCGACACCGCTAGAGTCGGATTTAGACTTTGGCGAACTCAGGCTGAACGGCATTACGGACATGACTGTTTAATCTTTCCGCCGGATCGGCGAGAAACGTCGTAAATTGCCAGACGTCCTCTTCGCTGATGGATGGGATATCGTACTTGGTGTATTTTGTGTTGAGATTTTTTAAAGGCGTCCAGTCCACCGCCTCGGAAACAAACGGGCTGATATAAGGAATCGACATGCCGAGAATTTCCTTGTAATCAATATCGTCCGGCAGGCGGAAACCGCTCTTGGGGTGGCGAATCATCCAGGCTGCAGCCGCCACGACCGAGATCGCCACTTGGAGCGTCGTCGCGTTCTGGTGCGGCACGAGCCGGCGCGTTTCTTCGATATCGAGCAGGCTTCCCGTCCACCAGGATTTGAAATCGTGGCCCATCAAAAGGACCCCCAGCTCATCGCGGCCGCTTGTGATTTCATCGTTCAGGATCCGCTGCTTTTCCTGCAGCTTGAACTGCCTCATCTCAAGCTCGTGAAGCGAATTGATCGCGCTGTCGCTGGGGCAATACGCATAGTGGACCGTCGGCCGGTAAACGGCGTTTCCATTTTCCCAGACCGTCAGCCGGTCCGAAATGCTGAAGGCCTCGCCATGGCGGATTACCATGCCGGTGATTTCCCCGCAAGGGACCCAGGAACGCACCCACGTCTTCATTCCGATCGAGGAAAGGCAGATCTGGTTCTTGGGACCCACCTTGTGAAAATACGCCTTCTTGGGGATGTGGCGCTCGTGCGTGCCCCACCCCAGCTCCGCCGGCGCGATACCCTCCTCAAAAAATCCTTCGATGCTCCAAGTGTTGACGAACTCGTCGACCTCCTTAGGACGATTGGTGATCTGCGTGTCACGCTCGCTAATGTGGATGGTCTTCACGCCCTCTATTTGCGCGAGCTTCGGAAAATTTGCGGAGCCAAGCGCCTTTTCGAGCTCAGCCCTTCTCGGGTCCTTCGGTTTTTCTTTCAAAATCTTTTCGGCAATATCGACCAGTGCGCGTTTCGTGAAATGCGACACAAGCCCCGGGTTCGCGCCGTGGTCCACAACGGACGTCGTGCCGTTGTTGTGGCCCCACCCCTCGATCATTTTCCGGACTTCCATGTGGCGCGCGTACAGCGTGTACTTGGTGGGGTCGTTGCGCTGGGAATCCTTGTAAGGGTCCCATTCCTCGACGGAGGTATTGACGTACAGCACTTCATGGTCCCGGCACCACTGCAAGATGGCCCGGCACTCGATATTCCAGGCCAGGTCGATGATTAGGTCGCCGCGGCCGGTGTATTGGGCGAGAAGCTGTTTGTAATTTTCAGGGGTCACCCGGTCTATGACGTACCGGACCCCCTTGGCCAGGGAATCCTTGACGCGCTCGCGGTTGTCGAGAAAATCCATGATCGTGATGTTTTGCGGAGGCATGTCGATCAATTGAAGAACCAGCGGGATCGCGCACTGAGATACCGAGCCACAGCCGATGATCAGTACCTTGCCCTCAAATTTGACCATGAAATCTCCTTGATTTTCTGCTCAATAAATCTTTTCAGGATTTAATAATGGTTATCATAGTAATACGATTGAAGAATTTTATCATCTAAAATTTCCGGCGAGCGTCGGATTGCGTGATCCGGACAGCGTCCCGCGGGGAGGCATTAGGATCTCGCCCCATCCTTAGTTTTTCCTTCCCAGGCGCAACACTTCATCGAAATGCGCCTTGTCCACCGGCTGGACGGAAAGCCGCATGCCTCGCTTCGTCACAAGCATGCCTTTCAGCTTTTTACTTGCTTTGAGCTCATCGAGCGTCACAAAATGCTTAAATTTCTCGACAAACTCCACATCCACCATTACCCAGCCCGGCTCGTCTGCTGTCAAATCCGGATAGCTCTCCTTGGCAACCTGGCAAAGCCCCGCCACTCCTGGCGGCTCCGCATTTGAATGATAAAAAAGGACGAGGTCACCTTTTTTCATGCCGTCCCGCATAAAATTGCGCGCCTGGTAATTGCGCACGCCCTCCCAACACGTCTTGCCGTCCTTGGCCAGGGCATCAATGGAATAAACTGCGGGCTCGCTTTTCATCAACCAAAAACGCATTCTAGGCGCGCCTCTTCGCCCAGATGATGAAACGAATCAGCAAATACAAGGGATAGCCAAACATTATGCCCAATATTGCGACAAGCGCAGGCGCTCCCGTTGGTCCGCCCACTATAATGGACAGCACAAAAAGGCCGATTAACGCCAGAAGAACCCTCGCCTCTCGCGCAATTATCTTTTTAGTTGTAGGAGTCATACCATGTTTCTATTCATGCACTCCGCCTGAATCGTATTTCCAGGGACACAAATACTTAATGCGTCCCAAATAAGTTATGTGCCCACTGATTTACTCGTAATTGTCACTCGTAAAGTGTTTCAGATCGTTTCCGAGACAGCCACTTCTCGTTTCCAATCAGCGATGGGATGAAGAACGTCTAGTGTATTTTTTACAAAAACATTAATACCCGTTCTATCTATACGAGTGTAGACCCGCTCGACTGTTCCTTTGTCATCGGCGGGATTATATTTTGCATAAGCTCAGCA
>JAHFFL010000056.1 GCA_023247955.1 Candidatus Omnitrophota bacterium | reverse complement strand
CCCGCCGCGCCGCAGTTTATTATCCTGGAGCACCGGCTGACAAAGACCTCCAAACCCATCGTCTTGGTCGGAAAAGGAATTACGTTTGACACCGGCGGAATTTCCATCAAACCCTCGAACGACATGGATAAAATGAAGTTTGACATGTGCGGCGCCGCGGCCGTGATCGGAGCGATGAAAGTCATTGCGGCTTTGAAGCTTTCGACCCCCGTCGTGGGTCTCGCGCCGGTTTGCGAAAATATGCCGGGCTCGACGGCCCAGAGGCCGGGGGACATTATTCGTTGTCTCAACGGCAAGACCGTGGAGGTGCTCAACACCGACGCCGAAGGGCGGCTGATTCTCGCCGACGCGTTGGCCTATGCCGAGAGGTACAAGCCGCGCGCTGTGGTGGATATCGCGACACTGACCGGCGCTTGTGCCGCGACGTTCGCGGACCTGGCTACCGGCGTCATGGGGACCGACGAGGATCTGGTGCGGCGCATCGAAGCGGCGGGGGAGCGTACCGGAGAACGCTGCTGGGAACTGCCGCTTTGGGAAGAATACATGGACCTTATTCGCGCGACTTACGCGGATATCCAGAATATCAGCAAAAAATACGCCGGCACAATCACGGCGGCACTGTTCCTAAAGGAATTTGCCGATCACACCAAGTCCTGGGCGCATCTGGATATCGCGGGCACAGCCTGGAATGAAGCTGGTCCCAAGCCGCTTTCCCCGATCGGCGCGACGGGAGTAGGCGTCCGTCTCTTTGTCGAGCTTGTGAAGAGCTACTTATAGTGTCATTGCGAGGAACGCAGTGACGAAGCAATCTCTGCGCGTAGATTACTTCGCTTCGCTCGCAATGACAGGGGAGTGTGATGCAAGCCGTCTATTTTGAGAAGCACGGGGGCCCCGAGGTCCTCACCTACGGTGAATTCAAGGACCCCGTCGCCGGTTCCAATGAAGTTCTGGTTGGCATCCAGGCCTGCTCCCTCAATCACTTGGACATCTGGGCGCGCGAGGGGATGCCGGGAGTTTCCATCCCTCTTCCACATATTCCGGGTTGTGACGTGGCCGGCGTGGTTCTAGAATCCGGCAAAGGCGCCAAGCGGTTCAAAAAAGGGGACCGCGTGGTGATTTCCCCCGGTCAAGCGCCTCTTTTCGCCGCCGAAGGGTTTGAAGCGAGGGACAGTTATTCTCCCGATTTTCAAATTCTAGGACTGCAGGTCCAAGGCGGCTATGCCGAGAAGATCGCGGTGAATGAGCGCTTTCTCATTCCGGTGTCCGACCGTTACAATTTTGAGGAATGGGCGTCGTTTCCGCTCGCGGCCTTGACGGCTTATCACATGCTGGTCACGAGGGCCGGTCTGCGGGCGGGGGAGACGGTGTTGGTGCACGCGGGGGGCTCAGGGGTCGGGAGTTTTGCGATTCAAATCGCGAAATTTCTCGGGGCCACGGTTTACACGACGGCCGGGGATTACAAAAAAGTGGCGCGCGCTAAAAAACTCGGCGCCGATGAGGTCATCCTCTATAAGACCAAGGATTTCTCGGAAGAAGTCAAACGGCTCACGAACAAAAAGGGGGTGGATGTGGTTTTTGAACACATCGGCCCCGAGACCTGGCAAAAGAGTCTGTTATGCCTAGGCCGCGGGGGACGCCTGGTGACCTGCGGCGCGACGTCGGGCCCCACAGTCGAGATGGATCTACGCCCCTTTTTCTCCAAACAGCTGAGCATCCTTGGGTCTTACATGGGCAGTTTTGCCGAGCTCTGTAAGGTCTTGCAACTGGCCGAGAAAGGCCTGCTTGTTCCGGTGCTTGACCAGGTATTTCCCCTCAAAGAGGCCGCCGAGGCCCACCGCCGCATGGAAAGCCGCCAACACTTCGGGAAAATTGTTTTAAAGCCCTGACACTTTTCTTGCCAAGATTTAATCCTTTATTGTACAATCAAGGGTTAGCTAAGAAAAATAACGATTAACGCGAGAGAAGGGCTGCAAAAAGTGAGCGCTTCAGGGTATCCCACCCGGCAAGGACTTTATGACCCGGCTTATGAAAAAGACAGCTGCGGGGTGGGTTTTGTCGTCAACATCAAGGGCAAAAAGTCCCATGAGATCGTCCGTCAGGCCCTGACGGTTCTTTTAAACCTGCGCCATCGCGGCGCTTGCGGTTGTGAGGCCAACACCGGCGACGGCGCCGGCATTCTGATTCAGATCCCGCATGCTTTTCTAAAAAAATCCTGCGCCAAGGACGGCATTACGCTTCCCTCCGAAAAAGAATACGGCGTCGGCATGGTGTATCTGCCGCAGGACGCGGGTGAGCGCAGGAATTGCGAAAAGATTTTTGAAGACCTCGCGCGCGAAGAAGGCCAAAAATTCCTGGGCTGGCGCACGGTACCGACCGACAATGACTCTCTCGGGCCGACGGCCAAGGCCGCCGAGCCCTGTATTCGCCAGATCTTTATCGGTCGGAATTCCAAGCTCAAGGACGACAACGCGTTTGAAAGAAGGCTTTATGTGATACGCCGCCGCGTGGAAAACACGATCCGCTACGCGAAAGTCAAAGGCGGGAAATATTTTTACGTCTCCAGCCTTTCCTGTAAGACCATCGTCTACAAAGGAATGCTGATGTCCGAGCAGGTCGAGACCTTTTTCGGAGAGCTTCTCGACCCGGCGGTGGAAAGCGCCCTGGCGCTCGTGCATTCGCGTTTCAGCACCAACACGTTTCCAAGCTGGGACCGCGCGCACCCTTACCGCTATGTGGCCCACAACGGGGAAATCAACACGCTGCGCGGCAACGTGAACTGGATGCACGCGCGGCAGGCGATCTGCGCCTCGGGGCTTTTCGGCGGCGACATCAAAAAGGTCCTTCCCGTGATTTGTGAGGACGGCAGCGATTCGGCGATGTTTGACAATTGCCTTGAGTTTCTCGTGCTCGCGGGGCGCTCGCTGCCGCATGCGGTGATGATGATGATCCCGGAGCCGTGGTCCAACCACGAGAGCATGAGCGACGACAAAAAGGCATTTTATGAATACCACAGCTGTCTGATGGAGCCGTGGGACGGGCCGGCCTCCATCGCGTTTACCGACGGTGTGCGCATCGGCGCGGTGCTGGACCGTAACGGCCTGCGGCCTTCGCGGTATTACGTCACCAAAGACGACCTCGTGATCATGGCCTCCGAGGTCGGTGTGCTCGATGTGGCGCCGGAGCGGATTTTGCAGAAAGGACGCCTGCAGCCGGGACGCATGTTTCTGATAGACACCGAGCAGGGCCGTATTGTCGCCGATGAGGAAATAAAGGAAGCCGTCGCCGGAGAGCGCCCGTACCGTCAGTGGCTGAATGAAAATCTGGTCTCGCTGGAAAAATTGCCGGAAGCCCCCCATGCGCATGAGCTGGACCACCAAACGGTTCTCTTAAGGCAGCAGGCGTTTGGCTATACCTACGAAGATTTGCGGCTTTTGATGGCGCCGATGGGGCAGGACGGCGTCGAGGCGGTCGGCTCTATGGGCACCGACACGCCGCTGGCGGTGTTGTCCAACAAACCCCAGCTTCTCTACAACTATTTCAAACAGCTTTTCGCGCAGGTCACGAACCCCCCGATTGATTGCATCCGTGAAGAGATTATCACGTCCACCGAGACGACGATAGGCGCGGAGCGTAACCTGCTTTTGCCGGAGCCCGAAAGCTGCAAGCAGATCAAGTTAAAAAGTCCTATTCTCACGAATGAGGAATTCGAAAAGCTGCGTCATGTGAAACATTCCGATTTTAAATCGGTGACGCTGCCCATTGTGTACAAAGTCTCAGGGGGCGGCCGCGTGCTTGAGGCCGCGCTCGAGGAGCTTTACAAAAAAGCGAGCCAAGCGATACGGCAAGGCGCCAATATTTTGATTATTTCCGATCGTGGTGTCGACCACGACCATGCGGCCATCCCCGCGCTTTTGGCGGTGTCGGGGTTGCACCATCATCTGATCCGCGAAGGCACGCGTACGAAGGTGGGGCTTGTGCTCGAGTCCGGCGAGCCGCGCGAGGTGCATCACTTTGCGCTGCTTATCGGCTACGGCGCCGGCGCGATCAACCCCTATCTCGCTTTCGAGACCCTGGACGACATGAGTCGTCAGGGCATATTAAAAAATATTGATCACAAGACGGCCGTGAAAAATTTCGCGAAGGCAGTAGCCAAAGGCGTATTGAAGATCATGTCGAAGATGGGCATCTCGACGATCCAGAGCTACCGCGGCGCGCAAATCTTCGAGGCCATCGGCCTGAATAAAGCCGTGGTGGACAAATATTTCACGTGGACGGCCTCGCGCATCGAAGGCGTGGGCTTGGAAACGCTGGCGGCCGAGGTCGAACAAAGACACCGGCACGCTTTCCCCGAACGCGCGGTAAACGGCGTAGCGCTCGATCCCGGCGGGCAGTACCAGTGGAGAAAAGACGGCGAGTACCATTTATTTAATCCCGAGACCGTACACAAGCTGCAGATCTCGACGCGCGTGAAAAACTATAAAACTTTCAAAGAATATTCCGACGCCGTCAATAACCAGTCGATGCATTACTGCACGCTGCGTGGGCTCTTGGATTTTAAATTGGCTAAGACGTCTATTCCACTCGAGGAAGTGGAGCCCGTCGAAGCGATCGTAAAGCGCTTCAAATCGGGCGCGATGTCCTACGGGTCCATCAGCAAAGAAGCGCATGAGTCGCTCGCGATCGCGATGAACCGTCTCGGTGGCAAGAGCAATACCGGCGAAGGCGGCGAAGACCCGGCGCGCTACACGCTGGACCCGAACGGCGATTCCCGAAACAGCGCGATCAAACAGGTCGCCTCCGGCCGCTTTGGAGTTACGAGTCTTTATCTAGTGAAGGCCAGGGAACTGCAAATCAAAATGGCCCAGGGGGCCAAGCCCGGAGAGGGCGGACAGCTGCCGGGCGCGAAGGTGTACCCCTGGATCGCGAAGGTGCGTCTCTCGACGCCCGGCGTCGGGCTTATTTCGCCACCACCGCATCATGATATTTATTCCATCGAGGATTTGGCCGAGCTCATCCATGATTTGAAAAACGCAAACCACTTTGCGCGTATCAGCGTGAAGCTTGTCGCGGAGGTCGGCGTCGGCACCATCGCGGCCGGCGTCGCCAAGGCGCACGCGGACGTGGTGCTGATCAGCGGTTATGACGGCGGCACCGGCGCTTCGCCGCAGTCGAGCATCAAACATGCCGGCATCCCTTGGGAGCTTGGGCTTGCCGAGACGCATCAAACCCTCGTGCTCAACAATCTCCGCAGCCGTATCGCCGTGGAAACAGACGGACAACTTAAGACCGGCCGCGACGTGGCGATCGCAGCACTTTTGGGCGCCGAAGAGTTTGGTTTCTCGACCTCGCCGCTCGTGGCGCTGGGCTGTATCATGATGCGCGTATGCCACCTGAACACTTGCCCGGTCGGTGTCGCGACCCAGGACCCTGAGCTTCGCAAAAAGTTTACCGGCGACCCGGCGCACGTGGTGAATTTTATGACTTTCATCGCCGAGGAAGTCCGGGAGATCATGAGTAAGCTTGGTTTTCGCAGCATGAACGAGATGATCGGTCGCACCGACAAGCTGGACCCCAAAAAAGCCGTGGACCACTGGAAGGCCAAAGGGATCGACTTTTCAAAAATCCTCTATCAACCCGAAGTTCCGGCGAGCGTGGGGCGTTATTGCCAAATCCCTCAGGATCACGGGCTCGACAAAGCGCTCGACAACACGACGCTCCTGAAACTTTTTGAGCCCGCACTTTTAAGGCGCGAGCGCGTGAAAGCGGATCTCCCTATAAAAAATACAAACCGCGTGGTCGGAACCATTCTGGGGAGCGAACTGACGCGCCGCCACGGCGCCGAAGGACTGCCGGAGGATACCATTCATTTAAAATTTACCGGCTCGGCGGGACAGAGCTTCGGTGCTTTTGTACCGCGGGGAATGACGCTGGAGCTCGAGGGCGATGCCAATGACTATGTTGGAAAAGGGCTATCCGGCGGAAAGATCATCGTTTATCCTCACAAAAAAGCCACTTTTAAGCCCGAGGAAAATATCATCATCGGCAATGTCGCGTTTTACGGCGCGACGGCCGGCGAGGCGTACATCCACGGCATGGCCGGCGAACGTTTCTGCGTGCGCAACAGCGGCGTGAACGCAGTGGCCGAATCCGTCGGCGACCACGGCTGCGAGTACATGACCGGAGGACGCGTCGTGGTGCTTGGCGCCACGGGGCGGAATTTCGCGGCCGGCATGTCGGGCGGGCTCGCGTATGTACTCGATGTGAAGGGGGACTTTGCGTCGCATTGCAACCAGCAGATGGTGGAGCTTGAAAAGGTCGAGAGCGTGGAAGAGGCGGCGGAGATTCGCGGTCTGATTGAGCGCCATGCGCGCTATACCGCAAGTAAACGAGCCAAGCAGATTCTGGATCTTTGGAACGAAATGCTGCCTTGCTTTGTCAAGATCATCCCCAAAGATTACAAGCGTGTGCTTCAGGCCCTCGAACGGGTGAAAAGCCAGGGCAAAAGCGGCGAAGAGGCGATCATGGCGGCTTTTGAGGAAAACGTGCGCGACCTCTCGCGTGTGGGCGGAAATTAATGGGCAAACCGACGGGATTTAAAGAAATTCCCCGCGAGCTTCCCCGCGACCGGGAGCCCAAAGCGCGGGTCGCGGATTGGAATGAGTTTCATGAACACATGCCCGAGGAAAAACTGCAGCAGCAGGGCGCGCGCTGCATGGACTGCGGCATCCCTTTTTGTCATACCGGGACACTTTTGGCCGGCATGGCGTCGGGATGCCCGGTCAATAATCTGATTCCCGAGTGGAACGATCTGGTTTATCGCGGTCTTTGGCGCGAGGCGCTGGACCGCCTGCACAAGACCAACAATTTTCCCGAATTTACCGGCAGGGTGTGTCCGGCTCCCTGCGAGGGTTCCTGCGTGCTCGGCATCAGCGAACCGCCGGTCACGATTAAAAACATTGAATGCGCGATCATCGACAAGGGTTTTGAGCAAGGGTGGGTGGTCCCTCAGCCGCCCGCGGGTCGCACCGGAAAAAAAGTCGCGATTGTGGGCTCAGGCCCCGCGGGGCTTGCGGCCGCAGCACAGCTTAACAAAGCAGGCCACACGGTCACGGTATTTGAACGGGCCGACCGTGTCGGCGGACTTTTGATGTACGGGATCCCGAATCCCAAGCTCGATAAAAAAATTGTCCAGCGTCGCGTGGATCTTTTGGCGGCCGAGGGCGTGAAGTTTGTCGTCAACACCGAGGTCGGGAAAAATTATCCGGCCGAGAAACTTTTAAAAGAATTTGACGGCGTAGTTCTCTGCGGGGGCGCCACCAAGCCGCGCGACCTTCCGATTGA
>JAHFFL010000055.1 GCA_023247955.1 Candidatus Omnitrophota bacterium | reverse complement strand
TAAGAGTCGCACGATCTCATGAATGCAGGTTCCTTCGGGGACCTCCATCTCGCGAACGGATTGCCCCAGCGCTTCCTTGACCGCCGCGAAAAAAAACACTTCGATTTTCATCATCCGTCCATAAAATGGGGCAATGAGTGCACCAACGCTTCCTCCCCGGCCCTTATTCCGTAGGATGAAGGCGGAATCACCACCAGACTGTCGGCCTCGCAGAACGAAGAGATCATATGAGATTGTTGGCGTTTGAGAGGGACTACCCCATTGTTTTCATCCGTTTTTCCTTTAAGGAACAGTGTTTTTTCCGGGTCCGCCTGCACGGGTTTACACAGCTTCATGACACCCGACCGGAGATAAGGGCCCTTGTGGCCCATCCCTATCCGGATCGCGGGATACACGTACTCATAAAAACAGGTGAACACGGCGGCGGGGTTTCCGGGCAGGCCGAACACCAACGTTTTGTTCTTTTTTCCGAAATACAGCGGCTTTCCCGGCTTCTGGCTCACTTTCCAGAAAATAGGACTCACACCGGCCCGGCGAAGCGCGTCTTTCACGTAGTCGCAGTCCCCCACGGAAACGCCTCCCATCAGGATGATGAGGTCACTTTCCTTTAGAGCGAAGGCCAAAATTTTTTTTATGATCCTGGGTTCGTCCACCAGTTTCCGGATGAAAACAGGGCGAATCCCCATCTCTTCCAGCGCGGCCCGAATCATCGGCGTATTGGAATCGTAAATCTTCCCCGCCGCCAAAGGACGGCCGGCGGCAACCAGCTCACTCCCCGTGGTGATGAGTGTGATTTTCGGAGCGCGGTACACGGAGATCCGCTCGATCCCAAGAGTCGCTAAAAATCCGATTGTCCCGGGACTAATGAGAGTGCCTTTCGGAATAACCTTTTGCCCTTTTTTCAGTTCTTCGCCGCGGTGCCGGATGTTTGTCCCTTTTAAAACGGGCGATGAGACGGCGAGAGAACCGTCTTTCAAAACGGCGCGCTCTTTGGCAATCACGGCATCCGCGCTTCGGGGGATCGGCGCCCCGGTCATGATCCGGCAGGCCTCTTGATCGCGCAAAACGATTTGTTGTCCGGCATCTCCGGCTTTGATCATGCCTTTGACATTCAACAAGACGGGATTTTCGAAAGTCGCGTCCATGGTATCACGCGATTTCAAGGCAAAGCCGTCCATCGCAGAATTGTCAAACAGCGGCAGATGCAAAGGCGATTTCAGGTCGTGCGCATTCACGCGGCCGCGAGCCGCCGAGACGAAAATATTTTCTTCCTGGGGAGGCGGACAATGCGCTTCGATCAGTTGTTGAGCCCGTTGGACAGAGATCATTTAGAAGGTCTTTAAGATAAGATTCGTTGAAGCGAATAAAATCACGCCGGCCAGAATCTTCTGAAGTCCACCGGACGAGAGCCGGTCCGAGCCAAGCCGCGAGCCAATCCATCCCCCGCAAAGAACGGAAAGAACGAGAAGGGGCAAATTCTCATTGATCGAAAAACCGTTTTGCATTTTTCCCACAAGACCGGACAGCGAATTGACGAAAATAAAGAAGCTTGCCGCCGCGGATGCCTCTTTCATGTCCGCCAGGCGTGTCAAAAGTAAAAACGGACTCAAGAAAATCCCACCGCCGATCCCGAGGAGTCCCGAAAAAAACCCCATGACGCCGCCGGCAGGCAGGCCGACGCGGCAAAGCTCTTTGAAATTTGCGGTGCTTTTTTTGCCCTTCTCTTCCCTCAAGAATAAAATCCTCAGGCTAGCCAGGGCAAGACTGATACCTAAAAGCAGCAGAAAGGCCTGTTTTCCAATCGGAATCTTTGCGCCAAGAAACGCCATCGGGATTGAAAGCGCCATAAAAGGTAAAACCAGACGAGGGCGAAAATGACCCGCCTTAAAAAAATTCCAAAAGATAACGCTGGACACGACCAAATTGCAGACCAGCGCTGTAGGCGCGCTCTCCGGTTGCGGTACCCCGGCCAGCGTCAAAACCAAAAGATAAGACGATCCTCCGGCGAAACCGACGCTCGAATAGACAAGCGCGACCAGAAAAAACAAAAATGGAAGCATTTGCTCAACAATGTTCATGCGAGCTGCCTCGGCATTTCATGGCCCATGCCCCGCATCATTTTGAACGCGTGCAGCACCGATGGAAAAACCGCATCCAGCGATTCCTCCACCCCTTTCGAGGAACCGGGAAGATTGACGAGGATCGTTCGGCCACGCTGGCCCGCGATTCCCCGCGAGAGCATCGCGTAGGGCGTACGGCGCTGGCCGAAGCCGCGCGCGGCTTCCATGATCCCTGGAATTTCGCGTTCAATCACGTCCGCGGTCGCCTCCACCGTCACGTCCCGAGGTCCGAGCCCGGTCCCTCCCGTGGTCACGACGAGGTGAACCCCTTTTGCACAAGCATCCAAAAGACAGTCCTGGATCACGGTACGGTCGTCGGGAACCACCAAATAATCACACGAGATTCCCAGCGAGGCGAGCCTTTCCCGAATAAGCTGTCCTGATTTGTCCTGCCGAAGGCCTTTGGAACTGCTATCGGAGGTGACAATGACGGCCGCTTTAAAGTTCGTGGGGATTTTTTCCTTAAAACTGCTCTTGCCTCCCTCTTTCGACAAGAGTCTCGTCGACAAAATTTCCAGTGTCCCGTCGACCGGTTTTAGCATGTCATAAACCGTCAGCGCCGCCACGCTCGCCGCGGTCAAGGCCTCCATCTCCACGCCCGTTTTCGCGACGGCCTCGACCGTGGCGCGGACCAGGACCTCCGATTCGCGCATCTCAAACTGGATTTCCACCCCATCGATGGCGATCGGGTGGCAATAGGGTAAAAGCTCGGGAGTTTTTTTGGCCGCCATTACCCCTGCGGCTCTCGCGATGGCCAGAACATCTTTTTTAGGCAAGTCGTTATCGGCCATCCTTTTTAAAGTTTCCGGTTTGGCCTGTATCCGACTCTCCGCGATCGCTTGCCGTAACGTTTCCGTTTTTTTTGTTATGGAACGCATCGTTTTTATCCCCCAACGGCCGTCATCACAAAATCGTTATGCGGCACGGTTGCGTTGTTTAAAAAATGTTCTTCAGGCCTGTCAAAAACCACGGAGATGATCGCCTGTCTGATCTCTTCTCTCGTCAAGCCGCGCCTCAAAAGGGCCTTGATATCCAAGTCCTCTTTGCCGTGCAAACAAGTTTTCATCATGCCGTCGGCCTTAAGCCGCAGGCGGTTGCACATCGCGCAAAATGCGTTAGATAAAGGACTGATAAAACCGACTTCTGATTTTGTGCCGGCCGCAAAATAATTTCTCGCGGGCGAGTGCGGATTTGATTCATCCGGAAAGAGCGTGTATTTTTCTTCGATCCTGTTCTTCGCCTCTTCGCTGCTCATAAAACGGTTTTCGCGAAGCGCATGAATCCCGCCTGCCGTCGGCATCCACTCGATGAAACGAATATGAAGCTCCCGTGCCACCGCGAAGCGCACAAGCTCCAGGATTTCGGCGTCGTTAAAACCCTTCATCAGAACGACGTTGATCTTGACGGGCCGGATGCCCGCGGCAGTAACCGCCTCGATACCTTCCAGTACTTCACCGAGCTTGTCGAGTCCCGTGATGCGTTTAAAATTTTCGCGGTCGAGCGTGTCGAGACTCACGTTGATACGGTCCAACCCCGCTTTTTTTAAGTCCGCGGCAAAATGTTTCAGCAAAACTCCGTTGGAGGTCATCACCACTTCGCGGATGCCGGGGATATTTTTGATGCGGGCGACAAGCGAGGGGACGTCTTTTCTTAAAAGCGGTTCCCCACCCGTCAATCGCAGCTTCCAAATACCGAGCTCCGCGAAGATCGAGACGGTCTCGACGATCTCCTCCATCGTCAACAGCTCCTCCTCCTTGAAGGGGTCCAAAAGTCCGCGCGGCATGCAGTACAAACAACGCAGATTGCAGCGGTCGATCAGAGACACGCGCAAATAGGTTAATCTTCTCCCGAACCGATCAATCATACTTGGTCCTCATTCGTTGACTGTCTCTATTTTCTCTTCAAAAATTTGAGGCATCTCGGGGACAAGCCTTGAAAAAGACCATCCTCTTTGAATAATTCTCAGTAGGATTAAAGCGCCGAAGCTCGTGCCAGCGAAGACTAAAAAGCCGGCGCTGTAACTTCCGATATTATCTTTCAAAAAACCCAGCGCCGTCGGAAGAAAGAAACCGCCCAAACCGCCGGCCGCGCCGACAATGCCGGTCATGACGCCTATTTCTTTACGAAACCTTAAAGGAACGAGCTGGAATACGGAGCCGTTTCCCATGCCGAGACACGCCATTCCTAAACATAGGAGTCCCGTCGTAACGATCACGGGAGGAAGTAAACTCACTCCCAGCATGAGTGCCGCGATCAGACCGAAAAGAGCGCTTAAAATCCGGATACCGCCAAACTTATCGGCCAGGACTCCCCCCACCGGTCTGGCAAAACTGCCCGCAAAAACACAAAGCGCGGTGATATTTCCCGCCATGACCTTGCTTAAGCCGTATTGGTCATGAAAAAAAATACCAAGAAAACTCGCCAGGCCCACAAACCCGCCAAACGTGATGCTGTAGAAAAAACAAAACCAAAAGGTATCCGCTTCCCTCAATACCGAAAAATAGGCGGACATTTTCTTAGGGCTTGGCTGCTCCGGGCTTTCCTTTGCCAAGAATGTAAACACCAAAAGCGTCAATAAAACCGGGAGGAGTGCCAAACCAAATACGCCGTGCCAACCGACAATCTCCGCAAGTCTCGGCGCAAAGAGAGACGCTAAAACCGTGCCGCTGTTTCCCGCCCCCGCGATCCCGAGCGCCATCCCCTGGTACTTCGGAGGGTACCAACGGCTCGTGAGCGGCAGTGCCACCGCGAAACTTCCACCGGCGATTCCCAAAAAAAGCCCGTACAAAAGGACGGCATTAAAATGAGGCGCGAAAAGCCAGATACCCGTGATCGGAAGAAACACGATCAGTTGCGCCAAAATACCCGTCCTTTTGGGCCCGATGGAATCCACGAGAAGTCCGAGCGGGATGCGCACAAGCGAACCGCCTAAGATAGGGATCGCGGCCATCAGTCCCTTCTGTGTGGCCGATAAACCGAAATCCTTCGCGATATAAACACCCAGGACTCCCATCAGCACCCATACCATAAAACTGATGTCGAAATAAAAAAAAGAGGCGAAAAGTGTCGGTGGATGGCCGCTTTTGAAAAAATCTTTTATTCTCATCTTTATTGACCCTCGGTTTTTATTTTTTTTGCCCGTTCAATACCGGCAATTTCGAACACTCCACACGAACGGCCGCCTGTTTATAATTTGGCTCTCTCGAGTAGGGATCGCAGTCGCTGACGGTGAGGTTGTTTGCGTTCGCCTCCGCGTAATGAAACGGAATAAAGATCTGGCCCGGCGCCACGGTTTCCGTCACGCGCAAGGCCACGCGCTCGATGCTTCCGCGTCGCGACTCGACCCGCACGGCATCGCCATGCCGAAGTTTAAGTTCCTTGGCATCACGGGGGTTCATCTCCACCCACGCCTCGGGAGACAGACGGTTTAGAAGCGGGATCTGACCTGTCTTCGTGCGCGTGTGCCAGTGCTCCACGGTTCTGCCGGTGTTCAATAAAAAAGGATAGTCCTCATCCGGGCTCTCCGGCGGAGCATTATTTTCGACCCCCCAGAGTTTCGCGCGGCCGTCTTCGGTTTGAAAAACGCCGTCGCTGTAAAGCCGCACACTTTCAGAGGGCGGGCGTTTGGAATCCACCCCAAACGGCCACTGGATCCCCCCGTGCCTTTCCAATAATTCGTAGGTCAGTCCCGAATAATCACAGAGTCGCCCACGGCTTACTTTCTTCCATTCCTCAAAAGCATCGCGAGGCTCGGTCCAGCCCGGATAAAGACGATCGTACACGCCGAGTTCTTTCGAGATCATGAGAAAAATTTCAAAATCTGATCTGGCCTCTCCGGGAGGATCGACCGCCTTATTCACCTTGCTCACGAGGCGCTCGGAATTCGTGAACGACCCTTCTTTTTCTCCCCAAACCGCCGCGGGGAGCACAAGATTCGCCACTCGGCTTGTGGGAATGGGATGATAGCCGTCCTGAACCACCAGGAAATCGAGCCGCTCCAAACAATCGAGAAGATATGTTTGGTTTGGAAATGAAACGAGAGGGTTCGTCGCGATGATCCAAAGACCTTTGATCGTTCCTCTTAAAACGCCCTCGATGATGTCGGGATAAGCCATTCCGCGCGCGGTGGGGATGGTTTCCTGCTCAACGCCCCAGAGCGTTGCAAGCTCCCTGCGGTGGTCTGCATTTTCAAATTTTCGATAACCCGGCAGCGTTGAAGTAAAACCTGTCTCACGCGTTCCCATCGCGTTGCATTGGCCCGTGATGGAAAAAGGCGAAGCGCCCACTTTTCCCACGTTTCCCGTAAGAAGCGCCAAGTTGCATATCGCGTTCACCGTCTCCGTGCCTTGGGTGCTGTGATTGACGCCCATCGTCCATCCGATAAAGGGCGCGCGCGCATTCCCGTAGAGAAGGGCGATGTCGCGGATCTGATCCGCGGGCAATCCCGTCATTTCACTCACGCGCTCGAGAGGATATTTTTCAAGATGCTCACAAAGTTTCTCGAACCCCGTGGTGTGTTTTTGAACGTAATCCTCATTTATCTTTTTTTCTTTGACGAGCACACGCATCATGCCGTTCAATAGCGCGATGTCCGTACGAGGTTTCAGTGGAAGATAGACATTGGCCATCATCGCGGTCTTGGTCACGCGGGGATCCGCAACGATGAGAATTTTTTTCTTATTTTTTTCAAGCCGGTAGCAGAGAATCGGGTGATTGTCCGCAATATTCGCGCCGATGAGGAATACCAGGTCCGCTTTTTCCAGATCTTCGTACGAACCCGGAGGCCCGTCACTGCCGAAAGAGCGCTTATAACCCGAGACGGCACTCGCCATGCAGAGCGTCGTATTGCCGTCATAGTTATTCGTCTTAAATCCAAGCTGCGCCAGCTTCCCCAAAGTGTAAAACTCTTCGGTCACCAATTGTCCCGTGCTGATAATCCCAAGCGCAGTAGCGCCGTACTTTTCTTGGATTGTCCGAAAGCGGCCCACCATTTCACGAATCGCCCAATCCCAGTCAATCCGGTGAAACTTCCCTTGGCTTGTTTTTAAAAGTGGGTACTTCGCGCGGTTGGGCGCCGTGATCGCATAGTGCTCGGCAAGCCCCTTGGGGCAGAGTCGTCCCTCATTCACGGGATGATTGGGATTGCCGCGTACACTCACGGGTTGACCGTTTTTCACGCCGATAAACATCCCGCATCCCACCGAGCAATAACCGCAGGTCGTCGGGACCCAGCGCTCCGGGATCTTCGCTTTCGACATCCAG
>JAHFFL010000054.1 GCA_023247955.1 Candidatus Omnitrophota bacterium | reverse complement strand
GTTCCCGGACGGGAATTCACCATCACGTTTTATAACGGTTTGCGGTATTTTGACGTTAGCGGGAAAATAGGGTCGCTTGTCGAGCAAGGAGAAGGATGTCTGGAACTTAAATTTTCGAAAGTTATAACATCTGAGAGACCGGGATCTTTTACCGCAGGTCAGTCGATACTTGTGATTGAGACGCGTCCGGCTTTCAATGATCTCTGGAAATACGCGATAGACAACATCATCTCTCATAGGGAGTCGGCTTCGGGTGCTGCCGCCTCCGCTACGACGGACAGACGTCCGGCAGGCGGGCATCAGGATGTGGAGATCCAGTGGCGGCAGATCCCATGGGCGTTTGAGATCGCTATTCCGCCTTACAAACCCAGGGCTATCAGAAATGCGGTAGATCTGGCCGGATTTTTGAATGCCATCAGCCCGGAGTTCAGAGCGGAGCCGCAGGCGGGATTCGGACAAAATTTTAACCTTATTGTTCTCCGTGGGGAAACATTCCGGATCTCCCGTGAAAGATTGTCAGGTTTGAAGGAGGCCATTTCCCGGGCGTATCACTTGACTTCTTTAAAATCAAGAGCTTTGGCGGAGAAAGTTGATGGGATACGGTTCGCCACAAAATCATCGTTGGGCGGGCCCAAAAACGATTCCTCTCATCTCCCGTTGACGTTCCGACTGTATTTGGATCCGCCGGAGGGCTGGAAGATACCGGGGGGGCATGGATGGAATTCTCACTTCACCTTGACGGAAAGGGAGCGCGAGCATGTAGAGCATTTTCTTCAAAAATGGGGTTACAACACGAAAAATTGGAATTCGATTATCGGCAA
Source organism: Candidatus Omnitrophota bacterium (assembly GCA_023247955.1). GTDB lineage: Bacteria > Omnitrophota > Gorgyraeia > 2-02-FULL-51-18 > 2-02-FULL-51-18 > JACPAX01. The sequence goes on along the minus strand of JAHFFL010000054.1, from coordinate 6,563 downwards.
CGCCGTCATCGCGTTTGAGGGAGAAAAGCCGGTCGGAGTCTACGCTTTTTATACTCCCTCAAGTGTAAGACAGGCGCAAGGAAAAGGAATCTTTGTTATCCCTTCCCGACGTCGTGATCAATTCCCCGATCCAAAAAAGCGGCCGCATGTCGGGACGAAACTAAGGGATGCAACTTTTTCCATGCTTCGCTCTAACGGGTACGAATCGGTAGCGGTGAATGTTGCCTCGGAAGATTCCGGCCAGGAAGTTGCCCGTTTGGCTCAGGCGTTTCATGAACCCCTGCACAGGGAAGGAAGCTCGTGGGGGGTCAGAGAACTGGTCCGGGACGATAAGACCGGACAGCTCAAATCGATGGTGGTTTCTTTGAAGGGCGAGCGGTCCGCTACCACGGTGCCAGGGGGGTCTGACCCCTCTGGCACCAGGCTGGCTGCTGCGGCAGTGCCGGCTTTGGATGGCTCAAGCATCAAAAACTTTTTTGTAAATGTCGCGTGGGCGGCGGAGCCGGTGAGCGGGGCGAGGATCGCTTTGAAGGACAAGGGGCTTGAGCCGGCCAGCGTTTATCGCTACACGATGCAGGGCACGTACGCGGCGTTTACGAGTCCCGCGTTTCAAGTGGATGTGGATCTTTCCCGACAGGCGCGACGGATTGAACGCGCAAGCCCGGTAGAGCGGGAGGATGCTCGACTTTCCATCTCCGATATTCGCGCGGAGAAAGCAAGTCTTGAGCGGCGCGCCGCCGAGCGCATCGCCGCCGCGAATCTTCCGCTCAAACCGGTGGTGCTCGTAATTGACGTGGATCTCTTTGGCGGATTTAACATGGAAAAGGCGCTGCTCCCGGCGCTGGAGCGCTTCAAGCGTCGGGCTTTCGGCCAAAACGTTTATTTCCAAGCCGTTGGTAGTCCGGAAGTGGTGGAAAAAGCCGTGGCGACCGGACTTTTCTCTCAAATTTTGCCCGTCGAAATAAAAAACGACGCAGCAGAAGTCGCTTTGGTATCCACGGAAAAAGATCGTAGGTTCGCCGAGATCAACCTCTTTATGGAAACGCTCGAGGAAGGCGATATTTTCTCAGATGCCGTGCTCGACCTCGCAGTCGCGGCGGGCCGCATCGATCTGACGAGCATCCCCGACTGGTTTGTGGGGCTTTATTCCGAAATCGCCAAAGAAAAAGTAGACGCGGCGATACTTAAAATTCTTCTTTTAGGCAAGGCCTCCATTCAAGTCATCAAACGCCTGGCACTCAAAGCCGTTGCCCGGATCCCGTGGCAAAAAGCGCTACAGTTCTACCAAAACCAGCGCCGCATGCAAGCCCAAACCGACCGCTTCGTCTAAGCTTAGCTTACCCCGCCTAGCGCAGGCCCCGTCGCCCCGCAGCGGGGGATCCTGATGACGCGTGACCTGGCCGGTCCGTTTTGTTATAATTCCCCCCATGTCTACTCCGCTCAACGCGAGAAGTTCTATGGTCACGCAGGGCGACAAGCGCGCTCCGGGTCGTGCGATGCTCCGCGCCGTCGGATTTAAAGACGAAGATTTCACCAAGCCCATCATCGGTATCGCCAGCTCCTGGAGCAACCTCACACCCTGCAACATGCACATCGATGGCCTTGCCCGCAAGGCCGATGAAGGCGCCAAGCGCGGCGGCGGATTTCCCCTGACCTTCGGCACGATCACGGTGTCTGACGGCATCGCAATGGGCACCGAGGGCATGAAGTATTCGCTCGTGAGCCGCGAAGTGATCGCCGATTCCATCGAGGTCGTGTCCAATGCCGAGCGTTTTGACGGCGTGCTCGCGATCGGCGGCTGCGATAAAAATATGCCGGGCGCGCTGATGGCAATGGCGCGTCTCAATGTTCCTTCCATTTTTGTTTACGGCGGCACGATCAAGCCCGGCAATGTCGCCGGCCAAGACGTGGATATCGTCAGTATTTTTGAGGCCGTCGGCGCGCATGCGACGGGCAAGATCACGCGCGACCAGTTCAAGGCCATCGAGTGCGGCGCCTGTCCGGGCGCCGGTTCCTGCGGTGGCATGTACACTGCCAATACCATGGCCTCGGCGATTGAAGCGCTGGGCATGAGTCTCCCCTACAGCTCCTCACAAGACGCCGAGAGCGAGGAAAAAAAGGAAAGTACATCAAAAGCGGGCGAAGCGCTGATTGAGCTGATCAAAAAAAATATCAAACCGCGCGACATTCTCACGAAAAAGGCCTTTGAAAACGCGATCACGCTGGTCATGGCGCTCGGCGGATCCACGAACGCCGTGCTGCATCTCATGGCCATCGCCAAAGAGGCGAAGGTGGGGCTCGCGCTCGGCGATTTTAACCGTATCGGCAAAAAAGTGCCGCACCTGGCTAATCTCAAACCCAGCGGGAAGTACGTGATGTCGGATTTGAATAAAAAAGGCGGCATTCCTTCTGTGATGAAGCTTCTCCTCGATGCCGGACTGATTCACGGAGATTGTCTGACCGTGACGGGGAGAACGGTGGCCGAGAATTTAAAGGATGTCAAAGCCATCGCCGACCGCGAGATCGTGCGGCCTTTGAGCGATCCTTTTTATCCGACGGCGCCGATGGTGATCCTGCACGGGAATCTCGCGCCCGACGGCGCTGTCGCGAAAATCGGGGGGCTCAAGACTTTTTATCACCGCGGACCCGCGAGAATTTTTGATTCGGAGGAAGAGGCGCTGGACGCCATTCTTCAAAGAAAGATCAAGGCCAATGACGTGATCGTGATCCGCTACGAGGGTCCGAAAGGCGGGCCCGGCATGCGCGAGATGCTTTCGGTGACGGGGGCGCTGATCGGCGCGGGCCTCGGAGATTCGGTGGCGCTTCTCACCGACGGGCGTTTTTCCGGGGGCTCTCACGGTTTTGTGGTCGGGCATATTGCTCCCGAAGCTGCGGACCGAGGACCACTTGCCGCATTAAAGGTAGGGGATGTGATCGCGATTGACGTGAAAAAACTTACTTTAAGCGTGGAGCTCGACGACAAAGAAATCAAGGCGAGGATTAAAAAATTAAAGCCCTATAAACCCAAAATCAACACCGGTGTTTTGGCCAAATACTCGAAGCTTGTCCGGTCGGCTGCGGGAGGAGCGGTGACTTGTGACTGAGGGCCGTTACCTGGTGCTCGACGTCGAGACCCAGAGGGGTTTTCATGAGGTGGACCGCAAAAAACTCCATCTTCTTAAAATTTCCGTTGCCTGCGTTTACGACTCGAAAACCAACGGCTATCTTTCTTTTGAGGAAAAGGAGCTCTTTAAGCTCGAAGAGCTTCTCAAACAGGCGGATCTTGTCGTGGGTTTCAATGTCCGCGATTTTGATTTTGAAGTGCTGGCGCCGTATCTGATCACGCCGGTCAAAAATTTCCCCGTGCTTGATCTTCTCGTGGAATTCGAAAAAGAGCGCGGACACCGCATCAGTTTGCAAAGCGTCGCGCAGGCGACTCTGAAGGCCTCGAAGTCAGGCAGCGGTTGGGACGCGATACAGCTTTTCAAGGACGGCAAGATCGAGGAACTCAAGAAATACTGCCTGGATGATGTGAGAATCACGAGAGACATCTACGAGTATGGGCTGAGACACGGGAAGATTTATTTTGTCTCGAACCGGGATTACCAGACGCATGAGGTGCCGGTGCATTGGGGACAGACGGCCAGGGAAATCAGCGGCCGGCAAAAAACTGAAAACGCGTTCCCGACGAGTTTATTTTAAATGAGCGCGCGAATTTATCCTCAAGGAGGCGCCCAAGCGCCGACGGAGGATTTCCTTAAATTATGAGTTTTTACATTCGTATCTGGCAGGCCTGCGACATCCAGGAGATTACCAAGCACCTTCTGATCGTCGGCGACATCACGGCGGACTGTGCGGCTTGCCGGGAGCTTGGCATTGATTACCAGCGGACGAAGATCTGTCCGAAATGTGGCGTTATTTTCCGGTTTATTACTTCGAGGAATGCGGGTAAACTGGACAGAGATCGAGGCGGTACCGTGAAGCGCATCAAGGACAGGCGGCCGGACTTGACTTTTATCGATTACGGTGATTACAAAGAGATATCGGGTAAACAAAGTGCCAGGGAGTTCTTCAAATGAAGTCAAAAGAGCCGCAGGGCTCTAGTGAAAGGAGCAAAATGAAAAAGGCGTTGTTTGTTCTCATGGCGGTAATGTTCGTGGCTTCCTCTGCGTTCGCGGACGGGTCAACTTCTCAAAACAGCACCGGGAAGGAAATAAACCAATCGATCGGTGGTTTTTTCCAAAAGCTGAACCCGATGCCGTTTTTCAAAGAACAGGAAAAGAAGTATAACGAAAGAAAAGCTGCAAGCGGAAAGTAATCGTGTGTTCGGACGGCGTTCCAAACGGAACAGCTATTGGAGCGTCGTCCGGCTAGTTTTATTTTTGCTGGTTTTCGCCGCGTCAGCCGGCGCAGAAGAATCTCCGTTGATTGAAATCCAGAAGGTCAACCCCCGCATCCAGACGGACGTGCGTTACGCCACGGCCGACAATTTCATGAAGGAGCCCCTCTATTCCTCAGCCCGGTGTTTTTTGAGAAAAGAGGTGGCCGAGAGACTGTCCCGCGTGCAGGAGGACCTCGAAAGGAGGGGGTTAGGGCTTAAAGTTTTCGACGGCTACCGGCCGCTGGCTGTGCAAAAGAAAATGTGGGCCCGCTTTCCACTGGAAGGGTTTATCGCGAATCCCGCGAAGGGTTCCAATCACAACCGCGGCGCGGCGGTGGACCTGACGCTTGTGGACGGGGAAGGCCGGGAGCTTGCGATGCCCTCCGCCTATGACGAGTTTTCGGAACGATCGCATCGCGATTACGCCGGAGGTACCGAAGAAGAAAGAAGAAACCGTAAAGCGCTGGAAGAGGCGATGCAAAAAGAAGGTTTTAAAGGCATTTCGACCGAGTGGTGGCATTTTGACGACAAAGACGCTAAAAATTATCCGGTCCTCGATATTTCGTTTGAAGACGCCGCCGGACATTGAGGGCGGGACGAATTATTTCCTATATCAACAGCGGAGGGACTCATGCCTTACGATAGCAGTCTGGATGAAAAGTTGTTTTCAAAAAGCTGGGAAGACACGAACTCCAAGATTTCAGTGAGCGTGTATTCCTACAACAAGGGACTGAAGAAACTTCAGATTTCCCGGGAGACCAAGGACCCCGAGGGAGAGCCGCGTTTCGCGAAGCTTGGGCGGCTCACAAAAGAAGAAGCGACGGCCATTCTGCCTTTTATCGAAGAAGCGCTTGGGGTAATGTGAGCGTGTTGTCGACGGACATCGCGGAACCTAGCTCGCATCGTTCTCTGTGGAGCGACGGGTCCTGCCCTCAGCGGGGCGCTCCATCCTCGCCCGTAACTGACGTTCGGGCTCCGGGTGGAGCATCCCCGCCTCGGTCACCCGTCGCTCACTCGAGACTTCCCGCTTCTGTTTCGAGAACCGTTGCCGCGCCATGCGTTTGACGCCAAGTCCGCCGGGAGACGGCAAAATAAAAACTGTCCGAGCACGGCCTAGTGCGAGTTTTTTTATTTTGCCGAGGTCCCTCGACTGTGCTCGGGATGGTGAGCGAAGTCGAACCCAATCCCCGGACTTGCGTCAAATGCATGCGGCACAGGTTCGAGAAATGGGAGCGGGAAGTCTCCGGGCGAGGGCAATGCGAGCCAGGCCCCGCGATGCTGTAAATATGAAATGAAATCTGCCACAAAGCGCGGCGGATTAAATTCGGACAAATGATTTAGCTCCACACCGCGATGCGGTACACTAAGTTAAACAGGGGGAGTGAATATGAAAAAAGGTTGGGTGGTGTTTTTAGGTTTGATAGGTCTGGTTGTTGTGATCGCGCTTTTTTTCGGCGGCACCTACAACGGTTTGGTGCGTGCCGAAGAGACGGTGAAGCAGGCCTGGGCCCAGGTCGAGAACGTCTATCAGCGACGGCTGGATTTGATCCCGAATCTTGTCGAGACCGTGAAGGGCTACGCGGCGCACGAGAGGGAGACGCTGCTTGCCGTGACGCAGGCGCGCTCGAGGGCCGCGGGGACGCTTTCGCCCGAGATTCTTTCCGATCCTCAAAAGTTCGCCGAGTTTCAGCAGTCCCAGACGGCTTTGAGCTCGGCGCTGAGCCGGCTTTTGGTCGTCGTGGAAAAATATCCCGAGCTTAAGGCGAATGAAAATTTTCTGTCGCTTCAGGCCCAACTCGAGGGGACTGAGAACAGGATTTCCGTGGAGCGCGGACGTTTCAACGAAGCCGCCCAGGCGTTCAACACAAAGTTCAGGCAGTTTCCGACGAATTTGATCGGCGGCTTCTTGGGTTTTAAATCGAAGGAATACTTCAAAGCGGACGCGCAAGCCGCCGTCGCGCCGAAAGTGGCTTTTTGAAAAAGTTTTTTGCCGTCCTTTTCTTTTTAGTCCTGTTGGCATCGCCTCTGTTCGCGCTGTCTATTCCCGAGAGGCCGGAGGCCCATGTCAACGACTACGCGGGGATCTTAAGCGAAGGCGCCCGCCGCGAGATTGAGGCGACTTTGGAAGATTTTGAGAAAACGACCTCTAATCAAGTGGTTGTCGCGATTTTTCAAAGTTTAG